>JBKHJQ010000202.1:0-5323 GCA_046538055.1 Actinomycetota bacterium | reverse complement strand
GCCCGGGGCTGCACTGGACCGCACCCCGGCTGGTGGCGGAGGTGGGCTTCACGGAATGGACCGAAGACGGGAAGCTCCGGCACCCTCGCTACCTGGGGCTGCGTCGCGACAAGGCACCCGAGGACGTGGTGAGAGAGGAGCCGGCATGAGTGACCTCCTGGAACTGGACGGCCGCACCATCGAGGTGGGGAAACCCGATAAGGTGCTGTTCGGGGAGGCCGGGATCACCAAGCGGGACCTGGTCGACTACTACACCCGGGTGGCCGAATGGATGCTTCCCCACGTTCGGGGCCGCCCGCTCACCATGCACCGCTTCCCGGACGGGATCGAAGCCGGCGGCTTCGTTCAACAGCAGGTTTCGAGCCACTTCCCGGACTGGATCCGCACCGTGACCGTGGCCGCACAGGAGCGGGAGGTCACCCACGTCGTCTGCGACGACGCCTCCACCCTGGCCTACCTGGCCGATCAAGCCGTCATCACACTCCACGTGTGGCCGGCCACGATGGACGACCTGGAGGCACCCGACCGCCTGATCTTCGACCTGGACCCTCCGGAAGGCACCGACGACCCTGCCCCGGTTCGTGACGCCGCCGGTGCCGTCCGGGAGTTGCTGGACGAGCTGTCGCTGCAAGCACGGATCATGACCACCGGCTCCAAGGGATTCCACGTGGTGGTGCCCCTGGAGGCAAGAAGGGGCTTCGAGGAGGTTCGCGACTTCGCCCGGCGCTGCGCCGGGGTGCTGGCCGCCCGCCACCCGGACGACCTGACCACGGAGCAGCGGATCGCCAAGAGGGAGGGAAGGGTCTTCGTCGACTACCTGCGCAACGCCTACGGCCAGACCACCGTGGCTCCCTACGCGGTGAGAGCCCGCCCGGGGGCCCCGGTCGCCACCCCAATAGACTGGAAGGAGCTGCCAACGACGTCACCCCGGTCGTACACGGTCGCCAACCTATTCCGGCGCATGGGGCAGAAGGACGACCCGTGGGCCGGCGACGGCATCGGGAACCAGTCCCTGACCTCCGCCCGGGAGACACTCGAGTCGTTGGAGGAGACCGATGCCTGAGCTGCCCGACGTGGAGATCCTGCGCCGCTACCTGCAGGCGACCTCCCTGCAGCGGAGGATAGAGGGCGTCTTCCTGAGGGAGCAGCTGGTTGAGGGCACCTCACCGCAGACCATCCGGCGAAACCTCCAGGACAGCGCCCTGGACTACACCCGGCGCCACGGCAAGCACCTTTTCGCCCACGCCTCGCATGGCGGGTGGCTGAGACTCCATTTCGGGATGACCGGCACCCTGCAGGCGTACTCCACCGGCTCCCAGCCCGAGCACACCGAGCTGCGCCTGGACCTGGAGGACGGCACTCACCTGGCGTACGTGTGCACCAGGAAGCTGGGGGCCATCTCCTGGGTGGGCGACATCGACGACTTCCTGGAGGATCACCGGTTGGGACCCGACCCGCTGGTCGACCCGCCGGAGGAGGCCCGGTTCATGGAGATGATCCGCTCCCATCGGGGCACCATCAAAGGCCTCCTCATGAACCAGGAGAGGCTGGCCGGACTGGGCAACGTGTACGTGGACGAGATCCTCTTCCAGGCAGGGATCCACCCTCGCTCCGAGGCATCCGCCCTGACCGAGGACGACGCCGCCGGCGTGTGGGAGGCCACCGGGAGCGTGATCGAGGGAGCTATCGAGCGGAAGGCGGACCCCGAGCGGCTACCCCGGGACTGGCTGCTTCCCCATCGCAGCCCGGACGAGCGCTGCCCGGTGTGCCGCAGCCCGATCGAGCGGACCCGGGTGACGGGCCGGGCCACGTACTCATGCACAGGCCATCAGGAGCTGGTCGCTTGACCCGCGAACCCGCAACGAGAAACCTCGGCCGTGGCCTATAGGAAGGAGAGCAGATGCGAATGGGCGTGATCGTCCCCCAGGGATGGACCGGCGAATATGACGGATGGGATCCGTCCCGTGCGTGGGAGAGGACAAAGGCCGTCGCCCGCCAGGCGGACGAGATCGGATTCGAGTCGATCTGGCTGTACGACCACTTCCACACGGTTCCCGAGCCCACCGACGAGATCACCTTCGAGTCCTTCACCACCCTCTCGGCGCTGGGAGCGCTGACCAGCCGGGTTCGCCTCGGGCATGTGGTCCTCTGCACCGGGTTCCGCAACCCGGCTCTCACCGCCAAGATGATCTCCACCATGGACGTCCAGACCGGGGGGCGCATGGAACTGGGAATCGGCGCAGGCTGGAAACGGGACGAGTGGTTGGCCTACGGCTACGGATTCCCGCCCACCCGCGACCGCCTGGCCAACCTGGCCGATCACCTGGAGATCATCACACGGATGATGGGTCCGGGCCGGAGCACCTTCCAGGGCGATCGCGCCTCCGTCGACGGTGCCATCAACATCCCCAAGCCACTGCAGGATCCCCGGGTCCCGATCATGGTGGGAGGCAACGGGCCCAAGGTCACCTGGAGGCTGGCCGCCCGCTACGCCGACGAACTCAACCTGGACGGCAAGACTCCCGAGGCGGTAGCGGAGGCGATGGGGGTAATCGCCTCCCGCTGCGAGGAGATCGACCGCGACCCCGCGGACCTGGCCGTCTCCGTCCACGTCTTCGCTCCGCATCTCCGTGCCCGGGGAGCAGAGCGGGTGGATCTGCTGGGACGCTACGCCGAGCTGGGCGTCTCCCGTGTGATAGGTCTACTCCGGGACTCGGTCGACTCCGACGATGCCCTGGAGTCACTGGCGGAGGACTGCCGGGAGGCGAAGGTGGAGCTGGCCGCCTGACTGCGTAGGCCGTCCCGGCTGGGTTCGCTCATCGAAGTGGTCTGTTCGGTTCCGTGGGCTGGCAACACGCATATCCGATGTCTCAAACCCTGGGTTGCGCTCGGCGGCTTGTGCCCGCCAAACCCACCCACGGATAGGCCGAACGACGACCTGTTTCTCGGTTCTCAGCGCCCGGTCCGGGCGGCTATACGGGCCATGGCCGCCTCCCAGCCGGCGTCGAAGTCCCGGCCCCTCTCGTCCAGGTCCACCACCACCGGGGCGTGGTCGGAAGGGGTGGGCTTCCCCTTCCGTGCCTCCCGGTCGATCTCCGCCCACACCACCCGCTCGGCCACAGGGCGGGTCACGTACAGGAGATCGATGCGCATCCCCTCGTTGCGCTGGAACATGCCCGCCCGGTAGTCCCACCAGGAGAAGCGCCCCGGCTCGGGACGGCACATGCGGAAGGCGTCCACCATCCCCCACTCCCGGATCCGGCTGAGGGCTTCTCTCTCCGGGCCGGAGACGTGAGTACCCCCGTGGGCGGCGGCGGAGTCCCACACGTCCTCGTCGGCGGGAGTCACGTTGAGGTCGCCTCCCAGCACCAGCGGCTCATCGGGCGAAGCATCCTCCTCCAGCCAGCGGCGGAGGCGCTCCAGCCACCGCAGCTTCCCCTCGTAGAAGGGCGAGCCCACCGCCCTCCCGTTGGGGGCGTAGGCACTCACGAAGCGTATCCCCCCGCAGACGGCCGAAACCATCCTCGCCTCGTCGAAGGGATCGAAGTCCTCTTCCTCCCGGCCGCCGGCGCGGCTGTCGCGGACGGGCCCATCCCCGAAGTTGGTGACCACCTCCTCGGCGCCCGCCCGGGTGGCGATCGCCACGCCGTTCCAGCGACCCTCGCCGTGGTGAATGATGTCGAACCCGGCCGCCTGGAAGGGGAGATAGGGCACGTCCTCGTCCGCCAGCTTCGTCTCCTGCATCAACAGGACATCGGGAGCGGCGCGGTCGAGCCAGCGCTCCACCACCTCCATTCGCGCCTTGAGGGAGTTGACGTTCCAGGTCGCGACCCGCACACCCACCAACCTAACGGCCTTAGCCCCTGAGGTGGTGCCGTCGCCCTGGCGTCAGTAGATGGCGGCGCCCACCACCACGTCCTCGATCAGCTCCAGATTGACCCGGTCCTGGCGCAGGTCCATGGTGACGGCCAGGCACTCCCCGTCCCGGCCCACAACCCGCACGTCCAGGCCGCGCTCGGCCGCCAGGTCACGGGCATCCTCCTCGGTGAGGCCCACGAAGTCGGGGGCCGCCTCGGCGGATTCGTCTATGCACACCGGCTCGCCCGGCAGCGGTCGGGTCGTTTCTGATCCCTGGCCGGATCCGCACGCTCCCAAAATCACCAGAAGCAACGAGACCGGAAAGATGATCGCCTTCATGTTCCTGGGACGCCACCGGGCCCCACGGGGTTCCCGTTCCCGGCCGCCACCTAATGTGGGCGACATGCAGCACCGTACCCTCGGCTCGGCAGATCTCCAGGTGAGCGAGTTGGCTCTCGGCACGATGACTTTCGGCGCCGAGACCGACGAGCCGGATGCCCACCGGATCCTGGACCGGTTCATGGACCAGGGAGGGACTTTCATCGACACGGCCGATGTGTATGCCGGGGGAGCCTCCGAGAAGATACTGGGCCGATGGCTGGCCCGGCGCAGGGAAGCCGACAGACCGGTGCTGGCCACCAAGGCCCGCTTCCCCACCAGCGACGACCCGGCGGATAAGGGGGCGGGACGGCAGCATCTGGAACGCGCCCTCCATGCCAGCCTGGGAAGGCTGGGAGTGGAGGCGATCGACCTCTACCAGATCCATGCCTGGGACCCAGACACCCCGATCGAGGAGACCCTCGAGGTCCTGGACGGGTTCGTCCGCGCCGGGAAGGTGCGGGCGATCGGCGTCTCCAACTTCCTGGGATGGCAGTTGGAAAGAGCGATCCTCACGGCGGCCGGTCACGGCTGGGCGCCGGTGGTTTCATTGCAGCCGCAGTACAACCTCCTCACCAGGGACATCGAGCTGGACTCCATGCCGCTGTGCCTGGAGCGGCAGATCGGCATCCTGCCCTGGTCGCCTCTGGGTGGGGGGTGGCTCACCGGCAAGTACTCGGCGGATCGGCGCCCCCACGGTGCCACGCGCCTGGGAGAGGACCCCGACCGGGGGGTGGAGGCCTACGGCCTGCGCAACAACGAGCGCACGTGGAGGATCCTGGCGGCGGTGGAAGAGGTGGCCAGGGCCCGAGAGGTGAGCATGGGGCAGGTGGCGATCAACTGGCTCCGCCGGCGCCCCGGCGTCAGCGCCGTCCTCCTCGGCTGCCGAACCGTCCAGCAGCTGGACGACAACCTGGGGGCGACGGGCTGGGAGCTCACCGAGGAGGAGATGTCCAGCCTCACCCGGGCCAGCGCACCCGGGATCCCGGTGTATCCCCAGGGCTTCCTGGAAGTGGAGGCGGGTGTCGACTACTGGGAGAAGCTGGGCACCCGGGTCCGTCCCCCCTTCGGGCCCGGGGCCTGAACC
>JBKHJQ010000201.1:0-5351 GCA_046538055.1 Actinomycetota bacterium | reverse complement strand
CCGCCTTGCCCAGCTTGACCAGCTCGGCCTCGGTGTTGCCCACCTGGCCGACGGTGGCCCGGCAGTCGAGTGAGACCATGCGCATCTCCCCGGAGGGGAGTCGCAGAAGGGCCATGTTGCTCTCCTTGGACATGAGCTGCACCGATGCCCCGGCGGAGCGGGCCAGCTTGGCTCCACCCCCGGGCCGCATCTCGATGGCGTGCACAACCGTCCCGGAGGGGATGTTGCGAAGGGGCAGCGCATTCCCGGGCCGGATGTCGGAGCCGGAGCCTGACTGGAGGACGTCGCCGGGCTTGACTCCCACCGGCGCCAGGATGTAGCGCTTCTCACCGTCTGCGTAGTGGAGAAGGGCGATGCGGGCGTTGCGATTGGGGTCGTACTCGATAGCCGCCACACGGGCCGGGACTTCGTCCTTGTCGCGACGGAAGTCGACGATCCGGTAGCGCTGCTTGTGGCCTCCTCCCCGGTGGCGGGAAGTGGTGCGGCCGTTGGCGTTGCGCCCTCCGGTCGACTTCTTCTTGTCGATGAGCGACTTCTCCGGCTCGGTCTTGGTGATCTCCGCGAAGTCGGAGACCGTCTGGAACCGGCGTCCGGCCGAGGTCGGCTTGCGCTTCTTCACTGCCATCTCAGACTCCAAACAGGTCGATCGAGTCGTCGGAGGCGAGCTTGACCAGAGCCCGCTTGATGTTCTTGCGTCGTCCCATCACATAGCCGGTCCGCTTCACCTTCCCCTTGCGGTTGAGTGTGTTGACCGACAGGACCCTGACTCCGAAGATCTCCTGGACGGCGTCGCGGATCTCGCTCTTGTGGGAGCGGGGGTCGACCTCGAAGGTGTAGGTGTTGTGCCTCTCGATCAGGTCGTAGGACTTCTCGGAGACGACGGGAGCGAGGATCACATCTCGGGGATCGCGCATCAGGATCCACCTCCCGATTCACCGGCCGTCTCCTTGACGAAGTCGCTGTCGGAGACGGCGTAGGAGCCGTCGGCAGAGCCCACCGCCCCCACGGTGTGGCTCGTGAAGACCACCCGGTCCGCGGCCAGGACGTCGTAGGCGGTCACCTGACCCGGCTCCACGATGCTCACCTGGGGCAGGTTGCGGAGTGACTTGGCGGCCACCAGGTCCGAACGGCTCAGAACCACCAGCACTTTGCCGCTCACCTCCATGGCCTCCAGCAGCTCGCGGGCACGGCGGGTCTTGGGCTCGTTCCAGTCGAACGAGTCGATGACCAGCACCGCATCCTCCGAGGCGCGGGAGGAGAGGGCGCTCCGCAGGGCCAGCTTCTTCATCTTCTTGGGCGTGCGTTGTGAGTAGTCGCGGGGCTTGGGCCCGTGGGCCACGCCGCCCCCCACCCAGATCGGGGAACGGATGGAACCGTGCCGGGCGCGTCCCAGACCCTTCTGCCGCCACGGCTTGGCTCCACCACCCCTCACCTCGGCCCGGGTCTTGGTGGAAGCGGTGCCAGCCCTGCGAGCCGCCAGCTGGGCGGTCACCACCTGATGGAGGACCGCCAGGTTGGGCTCGATCCCGAAGATGGACGGATCGAGGTTCACGGTGCCCTTGGAGCTCCCGTCGGCGGAGAAGAGGGGCGCCTTGATCTCAGCCATGGGCCTTCACCGCCTCCCGCACCACCAAATAGGATCCTTTCGGCCCTGGTACCGCGCCCCCCAGCAACAGCAGTC
Source organism: Actinomycetota bacterium (assembly GCA_046538055.1). GTDB lineage: Bacteria > Actinomycetota > Acidimicrobiia > Spongiisociales > ZC4RG35 > ZC4RG17. The sequence continues at coordinate 3,670 of JBKHJQ010000201.1, read as the reverse complement.
CTCGCTCGGGGTCCACGCCCACGACTTCCAGGTTGAGCGTGGTCACCTGCTCGTTGCCCATCCGGCCGGGCATCCGCATGCCCTTGAACACGCGGGCGGGAGTGGCGCACGCGCCGATCGCCCCCGGGGCACGATGCTTCTTGTGGTTCCCGTGCGAGGCACCCTGACCCCGGAAGTTGTGCCGCTTCATAACCCCGGAGAATCCCTTTCCCTTGGAGGTGCCGGTCACGTCCGCCTTCTGGCCGGCCTCGAACACCTCCGCCACCGATATCTCCTGGCCGAGGGAGAACCCCGACGTGTCGGGAACCCGCACCTCCAGGAGGGCACGGGCAGGGGGAACGCCGGCCTTGTCGAAATGGCCCTTGGTCGGGTTGTTGACCCGGTTGGGGTTGACCTCCCCGAACGCCAGCTGCACGGCGGAGTAGCCGTCGGTCTCGGGGGTCTTGATCTGGGTGATCCGCACGGGCCCCGCCTTGATGACGGTCACCGGGCGCGCTCGAGCGTCGTCGTCGAATATCTGGGTCATCCCCAGCTTCTGTCCGACGATGGCCTTGAGTGCCGTCTTCCCCTCAGTGGTCATCCTGTGCTCCGACGGGTAGTGAGTACTGAGTTCTGGGCAATGAGTCCGGACGTGACCCAATGCTCAGAACCCAGTACCGGCAGGGTCGAGTACGCGGTCACAGCGGAGAACCTCGAGTCCGGCCTCATAGCTTGATCTCCACATCGACGCCGGCGGGGAGCTCGAGGCGCATCAACGAGTCGACGGTCTTGGGAGTGGGCTCCAGGATGTCGATGAGGCGCTTGTGGATCCTCATCTCGAAGTGCTCCCGGGAGTCCTTGTGCACGTGGGGGCCCCGGATCACGCAGTAGCGGTGGATCTCGGTCGGCAAAGGCACCGGGCCCTTGATCTTGGCCTGGGTGCGCAGCACGGTCTCGGCGATCTTGCGCGAGGACTCATCGACCACGTTGTGGTCGTACGCCTTGAGGCGGATCCTGATGGTCTGTTCGTCTGCCACGCTGTGCTTCCTGTCTGTCACCCTCACCGTGGGGACCGGGACCCTCGAGCCAGGAGACACAGCGGAGCCTTGAGCTCCTGCCGCCCACCTGGCGAGAGGTACCCCGTGTCACGCACGGCCCAGGTACGTCGCGGGTTTGGTCGGGTATGGGTGCGCACCGGCGGCCACGGAGTGGACCGGGATGCGCCCGCGGAAACGCGAACAAAGGCAGTCTAGAACGGCTTCATACGAGGTTGCAAAGCGACCTCAACCCCGATGGGCCGGGGGCCCACTTGCCTTTGCCGCGATCTCGGGCATGCTATAGGGAACTACAACAGGGCACGTTGAGCTGGAGGTAGCGATGTCAACCTTCCACGGAAGGCTGCGGGTGGAAGGCGACACCGGATCCGAGATCGGTGTCGCCATCGATCTCGACGGCGAGCGAATGAAGGTGGCGGCCGGCGACATCGAGATCGCCGACTGGTCGCTGGACGAGATAAGGGTGGCGGCCCTGGTGGATGGATTCCACGTTCGGGCCGAAGGTGAGGAAGTCGTTCTGGAGGTAGAGGAGGACGGCCGCTTCGCCATCGATCTGGGCCTCAAGTCGGCCCACCCTGCCCTCAGACGCCGTATGTCCGCTCTGTTGCGCGACGACAACACCGGCTGACTGCTCCGTCGGCACCGAGCAGCTTCGGAGAAGCAAGGGGCGGACGGGGCGTATAGGTTCGCCGCCATGTTCGAAAGCATCACCCACTCATCGCTGTTCGTGCTCGATCAGGACGAGGCCCTCGACTTCTACGTCGGCAAGCTCGGATTGAAGGTCCGCTCCGACATCGACCTCGGATTCATGCGCTGGCTCACCGTCGGGGTGCCGGGCGACCCGGAGCGAGAGGTCCTCCTGGAGATCCCCGGACCTCCCTCCCTGGACGATCATTCCGCCGGCCAGGTTCGAGACCTGCTCACCAAAGGGGCGCTGGGACTGGGCTTCATCCTGCGCACCGACGACTGCCAGAAGACCCATGAGACGCTGGCGGCGCGCGGCGTGGAGTTCACGGAGGAGCCCACCGAGCGGTTCTACGGGATCGACTGTGCCATCCGGGACCCATTCGGCAACCACATCCGGATCACCCAGCTCACCGACTGACGGGCCTGCACAGGGGGTGGGAGACCGACTGCCCTTTCCAGTCGATGGTCCCTATGTCGGGTCGTTGAGGCCGTGGGCGCGGAGGGATCTCCACAGGCGGGGACGTTCACCCAGGGCTACCCGCCGAGATACAGGTCGACCACCGCGGGATCCTCCAGCAGTGTCGATCCTTCCCCCCCTATCCGATTCCGCCCGGCCTCGAGGACATAGCCGTAGTCGGACACGGCCAGGGAACGGCGGGCGTTCTGCTCCACCATGAGGATGCTCACACCCCGGCGGTTGATCTCGGTCAGCAGCTCCATCACCTCGTCGATGACCCTGGGAGCCAGCCCGGCCGAAGGCTCATCCAGGAGCAGAAGTTCGGGGTCGGTCATCATCGCCCGGGCCAGCGCCAGCATCTGGCGCTGGCCTCCCGAGAGGGTGCCGGCCCGTTGCTGGCGTCGTTCCTCCAGCAGGGGAAACAGCTCGTAGACGACCTCGAGCCGCTCGTCCATCGCATCCCGGCGGAGAACTGCCCCCATCTCCAGGTTCTCGAACACGGTCAGGTTGGGGAACACGTTGGCCAGCTGCGGGGCGTAGTTGAGCCCGGCGGCGGTGATGCGGTCTGGTCGCAACCCCGTGAGGTCCACCTGCTCGCCCGCCGCCGGGCGGAAGAGCACCTGCCCGCCCGACACGTCCACCAGCCCGTACACACCCTTCAAGAGGGTGGACTTCCCTGCCCCGTTGGGGCCGATGATCGACACGATGGCTCCCCGCGGGACGGAGAGTGACACGTCGTGCACCACGGTGACCGGGCCGTATCCCGCCACGAGGCCGTCGACCCGGAGAACGAGCTCGCTCATCTCTCGTCCTCCCTCTCCGGCGGCCCCTCCCTGTCCCCGGCATGTGTCCCCAGATACGCGTCCAGCACGGCCGGGTCGCGGCGGACCCCTTCCGGGCTACCCGAGGAGATGACGCCGCCCTGGCTCATGACGATCACCCGATCCGAGAGGCGCATGACCGCCGACAGGTCGTGCTCGATGAAGAGAACCGTCATGTTCCTTTCGCGGCGCAGCAGGGCGATCAACTCCTCGATGCGCCGGCCCAGGGTGGGGTTCACGCCGGCCAGCGGCTCGTCGAGGAGGAGCATGCGGGGCTCGGCCATCAGGGCCCGGGCCATCTCGAGGAGCTTGCGCTGCCCCCCCGACAGGGTTCCGCCGTAGTCGTCGGCCACGCTTCCCAGGTCGAAGAGGGCGAGCAGTTCCTCCGCCCGCTCCGCCACCGCCTCCTCCTTCCGGCGAACCGACCGGGGGCGGACTAGGAGGTTGCGCAGCTTCTCCCCCGGCTGGCCGGATGCCCCCAGGTGCAGGTTCTCCCGTACCGTCATCCGGGTCATCGTGCGGGGCTGCTGGAAGGTGCGAACCAGGCCGGAGGCGGCCACGCGGTGGGGTGCGGCCCGCGTCACGTCCCGGCCCTCGAAGGTCACCGCACCGCGGTCGGGCCGGATCAGGCCCGAGACGAGGTTGAAGAGGGTGGTCTTGCCGGCGCCGTT
>JBKHJQ010000200.1:0-5365 GCA_046538055.1 Actinomycetota bacterium | reverse complement strand
CACCGACTCCCTGCAGGTTTGGCAGGAGTCCCGGGTGGAACCGGACCAGGTCCTGCTGCTGGTGGCTCTCGCCCTTCTGGGAGCCGTGGCGGGGGCCCTGGTGGTGCGGGCATACGCCCACGGTCGGCGCCTCCGGTGGCTGTCGGTCGCTGCCTTCCCGGTCATGCTGGCGGCGGCGGCTTGCTCCATCTTCCTGGCGGGCGTGGGAGCGGAGGCGGTGGATCTCATGTACCGGGTGGACGTTGCCACGGCCATCGGCTCGGGAAGCCCCATCCTGGTGCTCTTGGGAGTGGTGCTCCTGTCCTTCGGGCAGGTGCTGTTCATGATGCGGGTGGGGATCGGCGACGAGCTGCAGGAGGACTACGTGCTCACCGCCCAGGCCAAGGGCCTGACCCAACGGGAGGTGAGGGACACGCACGTGGGACGCAATGCGCTCATCCCCACCCTGGCAGCCTCCTTCCTGGCGCTGCCCACTCTGCTGGCGGGGATGATCATCGTGGAGTTCGAGTTGGAGGTGCGGGGCCTCTCGTGGGCGTTCTTCCAGGCCGTGGAGAACCAGGACGTCCCGATGATGATGGGGGTGCTGGTGGTCCTGGGGCTGCTGGGCGTTGGTCTGAGACTGGTCACCGACCTCGCAATCGCCCATATCGATCCCCGCCAGCGGGAGGCGCGGGTGTGAGTCTCCGGCGAAGCGGCTCCGGGAGGTGGCGTCAGGCCCGCAGCAACCCCAAGGTTGTTACCGGGGTCGCCATACTCGCCTTCTTCGGTCTGGTGGTGGCGGCCCATCCCGTCCTCCAGGCCACGCTCTGGTCTGGTCAGGGGCGGCTCTATGACCCGGTTATCGGCTTCGACCATCTCGTGGCCCATCCGTCCGCCCCCTCCGGCACCCACTGGCTGGGCACCGACTCTCTGGGACGGGACGTGGCCTCCATGTTCACCTACGCCGCCCGGGCCAGCGTCACGGTGGCAGTCAGCTCGGGAGCGGCCATCGCCCTGGTGGCTCTGGGTCTGGGGTCGGTGGCGGCCTACCGCCGGGGGTGGGCCGACGGCCTGATTACCCACACCTCCGACGCCATGGTGCTGCTCCCCGCCCTTCTGGTCGTGTGGGTCCTGGGGGTGGGCCGTCCCGACCAGCAGTTCGGCGCCCTGGAGGTGGGCTTGGCCTTCGGGATCGTGTACGGCCTGGGCCCGGCCACCGCGGCTGTGCGGGCCGCGGGCCTGGGGGTGATGGCCAAGCCCTTCGTGGAGGCGGCCCGGGCCAGCGGGGCAGGGGGCTACTGGACCATCAGCCGCCACCTCCTCCCCCATCTGGTCCCCCACGCCGCCGTCCAGGCCATGATCGGGGTGACGGGGGCGGTGGTGGCCGAGGCATTCCTGAACTTCCGCAGCGCCATCGGCGACCGGATCGGCTTCGGGTATCTGGTCTACGAAGGGCTCACCTGGAGGGAGATGTTCGCCGGGATCCTGGAGATCCCCTGGTGGACTCTCATCACCGGCACGGCCGGGATCACGCTGCTGGCAGCCGCCTTCTACCTGATGGGCGTGGGCCTGCGGGAGGTATTCGACCCCCGCTCCTGACCGAAAGCCGCTCAGGGTCCCCCGATGGTGATCTGGTCTACCACTGCCGAGCCCCGGACGGGGACCTCGCCCAGTCCCTGGATGTCGATCTCGGTGCAGTCGACATCGACCTCCAGGCGGACCGTGTCGGGGCCGAGGGCTCCCAGCTCCTCCACCCGGACCGAGCAGGCGGTGGGGGGGATGTCGGTGGGTGAGCCCTGATAGTGGATGCGCGCCAGGTGGTAGCTGCCGTCTTCCCGGGCGAACTCCAGAGAGAACTCGAACCCGGAGAGGGCCATGGGAGTGCCGGAGGGCGTCACGTTCTCGTCCTCGAAGACCAGGAACTGGCCGGCGGCCACCTCCCAGGTCTCATCGCCGGCGGTGAAGGTGCCGCCCACCTCGGGGAGATCCAGCTCCGTCACCATGGCGGCGGGGAGGCCCACCCGTCCTTCCACGGTGATGGTGGCCGTGTCCCGGATGTCGGTGATCTGAGGGCAGTCCACCTGGGCGGCCGCCACACCCCGGGCGGAGTTGACCTCTCCGGGAGTGACTGCGCACTCTCCTTCCTCGGGGAAGAAGTCCAGGCCGTCGTAGGAGAACTGGACGACCACCAGCTGGCCGTCGGATTGCTCGAAGTGCATGCGGGCGTCGTCGCCACCCAGACCGTGACCGGGTGGTCCCACCGACTCCGAGAGGGAGAAGCTGCCGTCCCGGTCGCCGGTCACGGTGAACTCGCCCCCCTCGGCCTCCGGCAGGAACGGTTCCCCCTCCTCCTGGGAGGCTTCCACGGCGTCGCCGAAGGTGGGCTGGTCGGGGGCGATGACGGAGCGAAGCCCCACCACCGTCCCTATGACGGCCACCGTCGCCCCAAGAAGCACACCGAGTCCCTTGAGATGGTGGATTCGGCCCTCCTCGTCCGGACAAGACAGAGACTAGATGGGGCGGGAAGGGTCGGGCTATCGTCGCGTCCCATGTCCGGTCCCCTGTCAGGTCTGCGCGTGGTCGAGCTGGGCGGGATCGGTCCCGTTCCCCACGCCGGCATGCTGCTGGCCGATCTGGGCGGGGATGTTGTCGAGATCGTCCGTCCGGGCTCGGAGCACCTGGGTGCCTCGGGGGTGTTGAGGAGGGGCAAGCGGTCCGTGGCCCTCGATCTGAAGGAGGAGGGCTCGGCCGAGGTGGTGCGCCGGCTGGTGGCGACCTCCAACGCACTCATCGAAGGCTTCCGTCCGGGAGTGGCGGAGCGTCTGGGTGTGGGCCCGGACGCCTGCCTGGAAGCCAACCCCGGGCTGGTCTACGGGAGGATGACCGGATGGGGCCAGGACGGCCCCCTGGCCCATCGGGCCGGCCACGACATCGACTACGTCGCCGTCTCCGGGGTGCTGGCAGCTATAGGCCCCGAGAGCCAGCCGCTCCCGCCGCTCAATCTGGTAGGTGACTTCGGAGGTGGCTCCATGCTGCTGGCGGTGGGCGTGCTGGCCGCCCTGCGCCACGCCGAGGCGACAGGGGAGGGGCAGGTGGTGGATGCCGCAATGGTGGACGGCTCCGCCCTGCTGATGGCCATGCATCACGACGGCCTCGCCTCCGGGTGGTGGTTCGACCGGCGGGGCGCCAACCTCTTCGACGGCTCGGCCCCCTTCTACACCACCTATGAGACGGCCGACGGGGAGTGGGTGGCGGTCGGGGCACTGGAGCCGCACTTCTACGCCCGCTTGCTGGAGGGCCTGGACCTGGAGGGCGAGGACCTCCCCGCCCAGATGGACAGGTCGGGCTGGCCCGAGCTGCGGAGCCGCATGGCGGAGGCGTTCCGCCATCGCTCCCGGAGCGAATGGGAGGCCGTCTTCTCCGGGAGGGATGCCTGTGTGGTGGGGGTGTACTCCATGACCGAGGCCCCCGATCATCCCCATCTCCGCCACCGCTCCACCTTCGTGGAGGTGGAGGGGGTGAGCCAGCCGTCACCCGCTCCCCGGATGTCGGCCACACCTCCCGGGCCTGCGGCGGCGGTTCCCCGGCCCGGCCAGCACACCGAGGAGATCCTGGCGGAGCTGGGCCTCGACCCGGGGCGTGCCCTGTGAACCGCGGCAGGCGGGTCCTGGTCACCCACCGCCTGCCGGGGGGTGTCGACGAGGAGCTGGATCCGACGTGGGAGGTGTGGCCCGGGCCGGGACCCATGCCCCGGGAGCGGCTGCTGGAGTCGGTGGCGGAGGCGGAGGGGCTGCTGTGCATGCTGGTGGACCGCATCGACGGCGAGCTCCTGGAATCGGCCCCACATCTGCGGGTCATCTCCCAGATGGCGGTGGGCGTCGACAACGTGGACCTGGGAGCGGCCACACGGGCGGGAGTGCCGGTGGGCCACACCCCGGATGTGCTGACCGAGACGACGGCCGACACGGCCTTCGCCCTGCTGGCGGCGGCCACCCGGCGCCTGATGGAAGGGCGCGACGTCCTGGCCCGGGGGGAAGTGGGTGAATGGGACCCCGGGTTCATGCTGGGAGGGGACCTGTGGGACACCACCCTGGGTATCGTGGGAATGGGCCGGATCGGGTCGGCCGTGGCCCGCCGGGCCGGAGGCTTCGGGATGCGGGTGCTCTTCACGAGCAGGGCTCCCCGAAAGGTGGACGTGGGAGAGTGGCGCCCCTATCCCGACGTGCTGTCCGAGAGCGACCATGTCGTGCTGGCCGCACCCCTTACTCCCTCGACGCGGCATATGGTGGACGCGGCTGCCCTCGCTCGCCTTCCCGACGGCGCCACCCTGGTCAACATCGCCCGGGGCGGCCTGGTCGACCACGAGGCTCTGCTGGCCGAGGCCCGTACGGGGCGGATCCGGGTCGCCCTGGACGTGACCGAGCCGGAGCCGCTGCCGCCCCACCATCCCCTGCTGCACCTTCCCAACGTGCTCGTGGTGCCGCACCTGGGTTCGGCCAGCGTCCGGACCCGGGGGGCCATGGCCCGGCTGGCCGTGGAGAACCTGGAGGCCGGGCTGGCCGGGGAGGCTCTCCCGGCCTGTGCCAATCCGGAGGTGTACGGCCGGGTGTGATGACCGGGGTCAGTCGACGTCCGGCTGGATGGCGAGGAGGGTGCCGCTCCCCATCCTGATGGTGGCCACCGGCGACTCGAACACGTTGGAGATCCCCAGCGTGGAGCCCGGTAGGAGGGTTGCACCCGTCAGGTTCCAGCGCAGGCCGCTGGTGGTGACCCCGGTGACGGGTCCGTGAACGGCCAGGAGGGTGAGCAGCGTCCCCACCGTCCCGTGCAGGGTGGCTCCGCTTCGCATCACCCTGACCCGCGCCCGGTTGGCCACCCATTCCAGATCCACGTCGCTCCAGCGTTCCGAGGTGAGCAGCATCACCGTGCCCAGCAGGTGGTCGAAGCGGCCCCCCTGCCCTCCCAGAACCACCACCCGCTCCGGATCGAGGCGCATGGCTGCCTGGAGCGCCAGATCCAGGTCGGTGGCGTCCTTGTCGGGTGAATGCCGCTCCACCGGGGCGGTGCTGGCCTCCAGGGCCTGGACGCTGACCGAGTCGAGGTCGCCTACCACCAGGTCGACGTCGTATCCCCACGAGAGGGCGGTGTCGAGGCCGGAATCCGCCGCGATCAGGTAGGCGTCCTCGCTGATCTCGCCCTTCAGGGAGGGGGAGGCCGGCTCGCCGCCGTTGAATATCACGACCGTGGGCATGATGAATCACAAAATCGTCTTACGCGCGAATCGGTGCATAAGACCTCGACCTCGAGTAGAGGTAGAGGGTTGGGAGGGGCATGGCCCCGGCTCATCGCAACCACCGGTCCAGCCAGCCCAGGTACTCGCGGTACC
>JBKHJQ010000199.1:0-5366 GCA_046538055.1 Actinomycetota bacterium | reverse complement strand
ATCCCGCCCAGGGCGTCCACGATCTGGGGGAACCCCGAGTAGCTCACCACCGCGAAGCCGGCCACGTCTACCCCGGTGAACTCCGACAGGCCCAGCGCCAGCAGCGACGGGCCCGACGCCACCCCCGGGCATCCCCGCAGCAGCAGGGCGGCCCGCACCGGCTCGCCGGTGCAGGGATTGGGTAGGTACAGGCTGCGGGGGATGGCATAGAGGACGGTGCCCGAGCCCCGCACCGCCAGGTAGATGGCGTCGGCGCTTCCCAGCGACGCCGTCCCGTCCGAGCCGGCCACCAGGTAGCCGGCCAGGTCTCCCCGGCCTCCCGACTCAGGGATGGGAAGGGCCTCGTCTCCTTCCTCCTCGACCGGGGGGTCCTGGCCCTCCACGTCATCGGGGTCGAGCACGCCGGGGTTGGGCGTCTCCGTCACACCCTCCACGTCCACGGTGGAGGAGGTCGACGAGGAGGTTGAGGTGTCGATGTCGTCGAAGACGGTCTCGTCGGTGAAGAACCCGGGGTCCACCTCCGGGCGGCTGTCGGCCAGGAGGTCGCGGCTGGCCTCGGGGTCGAAGTCGACCTGTTCGATGCTGGACCACACCGACCAGGCGAAAGCGGACACGCCCAGCACCAGGCCCAGGAGGATCCCTCCCGCCACCGTGGCGACCCTCCGTCTGGGAGTGGACCAGAGCGCCTGCAGCCTCATCCACTCGGAGGCTATCAGCCTGCCGCTTTCTGAGGCGGGTCGAGGTCGGGAACCTGCGAGCGAATGACGAGACGCTGCCGACATCTGCGGGAGGCGTTTGGTAGGGTCGGAGTCGCCTCCCGCCCCGCGCGGGCCTCGGAGTCGGATGATGGAGTGCAGATGAGTTCCCCAGCCAGCTACCGCCGTTTCGTGGTCCTCTCCCTCGTGTTCGCCGTGGTGGGGGCGCTGGCGGTCCCGGCCGCCGCCAACGGCGCGTTCGACGACGACGGCTCGGTGCACGAGTCCGACATCAACTTCATCGCCGCCCTGGGCATCACCCAGGGCTGCAACCCCCCCGACAACGACGAGTACTGCCCCGACGACCCCGTCACCCGCGAGCAGATGGCGTCGTTCCTGCGGCGCACCTTCGACCTCCCGGCCGGGCCCGACGCCTTCGGGGATGACGACGGCTCCGTGCACGAGGACGACATCAACGCCATCGCCGCCGCCGGGATCACCTTCGGCTGCAACCCGCCCCAGAACGACGAGTACTGCCCCACCGACCCGGTCACCCGCGCCCAGATGGCCTCGTTCGTGGTCCGGGCGATGGGCGACGTCACCTCCTTCAACGCCCCCATATTCGATGACGCCTTCCGGGGCGAGGTCCACACCGCCGACATCAACGCCCTGGCCGGCCTCGGCATCACCCGGGGCTGCAACCCGCCCCAGAACGACGAGTACTGCCCGCACCAGGCGGTCACCCGGGCGGAGATGGCCTCGTTCCTGGCCCGCACCGTCCGCCTGGGCGACGCCCGTCCCCCGGACGTGGAGATCACCTCCCCCGAGCACCTGGCCACCATCATCACCCAGGCCGATCCCGGGGCGGGGACCTTCGCCGCCGACGTCACGTTCGTGGCGTCCGCCACCGACCCCGACGGCGACGCCGTCACGGGCTACCGCTGGGACTCCAGCGTGGACGGCACCCTGGGGATGGGCAACCCCCTGGACGCCACCCTCACCATCCCCGCCGGCCAGACATCTTCCCAGCCCTTCATCTCGGTGGTGGCCACCGACGAGACGGGCCTCTTCTCCGGCCACGAGATCCAGCTCAAGCTGATCCTGCCGTCGCCCTAGCCCCGGTGGTCGCCGGATTCGGCACCGGCTCCGTCCGGGGCTCCCCTACGTGCCTTGATTCGTCCTCAGGAGGAGGAGGCGGCGAGCGAGAAGCCGTCCTCTAGGGTGCCGTCCCGTGCCGCTACTTCGAACTCGGATTCGGTTAGCCACATCCTCGTCGGCGGTGCGTGCTTCGCGGGATTCTCCCGGTTCCACCTCCACTCGGTATATGGGGGTATGAGCGGTGAGCAGCGTGGAGTTGGGTCGTATATGTCCCAGCAGATGTGGCGTCCCGATGGAGATGATCGTGTAGGGCATTTCCTCTCGAACCTCCCTCAGCGCTGCCTGCGCCGGTGTCTCTCCCTGGTCTACATAGCCGCGGATGATCTCCAGGCAGTACCTATCGACGGCATAGCGGTAGATCTCATGCAGGAAGATATGCCCGTCGGGATCAACGACGACTATGGCAACCCCTCCGGTGGGTTCGTCGATGCGCAGGTGCGTCCCCAGGGACCCGTCCCGGAAACGGACATCGTCCAAGTAGACACTGGCAAAGCGGTTCTGGGCGATCCGTCGTTCCTTTTTCCGCTGGGGCCAGGGGCCGGGCGGTTCCGTCATCAGGTGCGCACCTCGTACAGTTCCGTGTTGGACCGGAGGGCATGCAGGCGACGGCGTCGCCGACTCCCAGAGGGTCGATGCAACGACGCGCCCAGCCACCCTCCTGCTTCACCGGCGCCGACCGACAAAGCGGTGACGGTCAGATGGACTGCCAGCGACGGATCGGCCAACACGTAGAGGAGCCCGTTGCCTGCCGCCGCCGTGGTCACCTTCAGAGCGAGTTCCAGACGGCGGCTCCTGTGGTCGAGAAACGAAAGGGACGAGGCCAGGAGCTGGAGGTGGCTTTCGTATGCTTCCTCGGCGGGTCCCCGCTCAGCGGTTGCCAGGGCCTGGTTGCAGGGATTCCGCCGATCGCCTCCAGTCGTCGTCGGCGGTTACGAGCTCCCACACATCGCCGAGATGGGATGCCGCCGGTTCGATCTCTCTTCTGATCGCCTCGGTCGGGTCCACCCAGACCTCGAGCCGGGCGTCGTCCCCTCCCGCCGCTGCGAGCGGAGTCTCGGCGCCGGCGTGGTGGTTCATAGACGCAATGGCCAGTTCCTCACCCACCAGTTCGTGAGCCGACGGATTGCGACTGGCTGCACCCCACACCCCGGACTGCGAACCCAGCGAGTCGGACAGTGTGGCGTTGTAGCAGGTGTCATAGAACGCCAGCAGGCCCTCGAACACGTCCGGTCCGATGATGTCCGGGCCGGCCCGTCGGATGTCGCTTCGGTTCGAACGAGACACCCCGGACTCGTCGAGGCGGCCTTGCCCGTCGATCAGGGTCCCGACGACCTCCTGGTGCTGTCCTCCAAGAACATCGTTCGAGATACTGCCCAGCCACGCGACATGGTCCTCGAGGTGCATCGGAGCGGGGTCCACCCATCGGGTGGTGTGGACATTGAAGTAGGCGTCGAGGGCTTCGAGCCGTTCGATCTGCAACCTGCAGTCGGGGAGGCTATGCCGGGCAGTGGAGAAATCTCCGGTCTCCACCAGGGAGGCAAGGCGGGTCCTGCTGTCGGCGTCGCCGTCGAGGTCGCCCCAGCCGGACAGGACGAAACGCTGCGGTCCACTCCGCAGGTACTGTGCGATCATCTGCCGGTAAGGCAGCTGCAGGACACCCAGATGGAAGGGATCCCATACAGGCGAGAAGCGGTAGGAACCGGGACGGTGCTCCAGGACGCTGGTCGCCGCCTCCAAGAACCCGAGCGAATCGAAGCTGTAGGCTTAGGGGACCGCCACAGGCTCCCCGAAGAGCATCGAGATCACGATCTCGATGAGGGCATGCTCGGCAGGGTTACTGTCTGGGCCTTGCCCGTACCGAACCGAGTCGAGCGATTCCAGGTACCGGGTCGGGGTGCGACTCCCTGTGGGCGTCGTCTCTCTAGCCTCCATTGCTCGGATTCGGAGGCTATCAGCGGACCGGCTCCGCAGCCACGCAGGCCCCCCTAGGGGAGGCAGTCCCCCAACGAGCTGAGACTGTCCTCACAGAGTGGGGGAAGGGCCCCGCCACCAAGGAGCGGGGCCGGGGGCGGCCCGAAGGGCCGGGTTCTTGCGCTTACCGGCTCCGGTCAGGGGGCCGCCCTCCGGAACCTCAGGACCCCGGATGCACCGGATGGGGGACCGGAGCCCGCAAGGGGGCGGTGGTATTGCCGAGCGCCCCGGCTGCGTCGACTCCCCAGCACCACACCGTATCGGTGCCGTCGATGCCGCAGGTGTGGAAGTCCTCGGTGGCCAGGGTCCGGATCTCACCCATCTGGGAGGTGTCGATCGGCACCGGGACCGTGCTTCCGTCCTCGGTTCCGTTCCCGAACTGCCCGAACCCGTTGGATCCCCAGCACCAGCCCCCGGCGGTGTCGTCCACGGCGCAGGTATGGTCTTCTCCGGCGACGACGTCGCCCAAGGTGTGATCCCCCTCCACCAGCTCGGGGGCGGGACGGTCGACTCCCTCGGTGCCGTCCCCTACCTGCCCGTGGTCATTCCATCCCCAGCACCAGGTGTCGTCGTCGATGTCGATGGCGCAGGTGTGGGCTTCACCGGCGGTGATGGTGACGAAGGTGTGGTCGTCCGCCACCGCAACCGGCACGGGGCTCCCTGCGCCGGCGCCGGGGTTCCCGAGCTGTCCGACGGAGTTGTCTCCCCAGCACCAGGCCGCCCCTTCGCCGTCGATCCCACAGGAGTGGAACCCTCCCGGGTCGACGGAGCGGAAGGTGTGTCCCCCCGACACCGGGGTGGGGGTGTCCCGCTCGTTGCCGTCGGTCCCGTCGCCGATCTGCCCGCTGGGGTTCCATCCCCAGCACCAGGCCGCTCCCTCGGTGTCGACGGCGCAGCTGTGGGACGGACCCACCGAGAGCGCCGCGAAGTCGTGGTCGCCCGCCACCTCCACCGGGGTGTGGCGCTCGGTTCCCAGGTTCCCGTCTCCCAGTTGCCCGTTGCCGTTGCCTCCCCAGCACCAGGCCGACCCGTCTGTGTCCAGGCCGCAGCTGACGAAGGCCCCGGCGTCGATGGAGGCGAAGGTGTGCCCGCCCTGGACCGGGACCGGCGTCTCGGAGTGGTTGTCGCCGCCCACGCCCGGAGCGGGGTTGCCCAGCTCCCCCAAGGCGTTGCGGCCCCAGCACCAGGCAGCCCCGTCGGTGTCGAGGGCGCAGCTGTGGGTGCCACGGGTGTCCCCGTCCCTCCCCACCCCGATGTCTGCCGCCCCCACCACCTCCAGGGAGAGGATCACGTTGTCCACCCGGCCCTCGGCGTCGGTGACGGTGACGGTGACGGAGGTGTCGGAGGCGTCGGTCACGGCCGGGTCGGAGGGGTCGTTTCCGACCCGGCCCGTCTCCCCGTCGATCTCCAGCCCGGGCGCCAGCCCGGCCGCCCCCCACAGGTACGGGGGCGTCCCACCCGCCACCTCCAGGGCCTCGTCGTACACCTCGAACACGTTCAGGGTGGGCAGCGTCCCGGTGGTGATGATCGGCTGGTTGGCGA
>JBKHJQ010000198.1:0-5384 GCA_046538055.1 Actinomycetota bacterium | reverse complement strand
GTCGGGGAGTGTCGAACGCTACGAGGCCGCCCGGGCCGTGGTGGTTGCGACCGGAACGTCGGCGGCCATGCCTCCCATCGAAGGGCTGGCCGAGGCCGGGGTGTGGGACAGCCGGGATGTGACGTCCGCCAAGGAGGTGCCCCGTCGCCTGCTGGTGATCGGTGGCGGCGTGGTAGGCGTGGAGATGGCCCAGGCCTGGAAGACACTCGGGGCCGAAGAGGTGACGGTGGTGGAGCTGTTCGACCGCCTCCTGGCCCGGGAGGAGCCGGAGGCGGGCACCGAGCTTCGTAGGTCGTTCGAGAAGATGGGGATCGGGGTGTACACCGATGCCCGGACCGAGAAGATCGAACGGCAGGGCCCGGGAGGGCCGGTGGCGGCCCATGTGGCCCTGGAAGGCGGGTCCGTCCAGGTGATCGAGGCCGATGAGGTGCTGGTGGCGACCGGACGCCATCCCAACACCGACCACCTGGGCCTGGACAGCGTGGGCCTGGAACCGGGCGGCTTCATCGAGGTGGACGACCACCTCCAGGCCACCGGCGTGGCAGGAGGATGGCTGTATGCGGTGGGGGACGTGAACGGGCGTTCGCTTCTCACCCATACCGGCAAGTACCAGGCTCGCATCGCCGGCGCCCATATCGCCGGAGCCGACACCCGGGCATGGGGAGACCAGAAGGCAACCCCCCGGGTGGTATTCACCAACCCCAAGGTGGCGGCGGTGGGACTGATCGAACAGCAGGCACGGGACGCCGGCCTCTCGGTGCGAACAGTGACCTATGACATCGGCCACATAGCCGGGGCCGCCACCCTCGGCAGGGGCTATCACGGCACCGCCAAGCTGGTGGTCGACGCCGACCGGGGTGTGATCGTGGGGGCCACCTTCGTCGGGCCCACCGCCGGGGAGCTGCTCCATGCCGCCACGGTCTCCATCGTGGCGGATGTGCCGCTCGACACGCTGTGGCATGCGGTTCCCTCCTTCCCCATCCTCAGCGAGGTGTGGCTCCGCCTCCTGGAGACCTACCGGGACGAGTTCGGCCACGAGTTCCTGTGACCGGATGCCGGGAACGACGGGGCGGCGGGCAAACCCGCCGCCCCACCTGCGGCGTTTCCGGGTTCTCGCCCGGTCCGGCTTCCATGGGGGCATGCCCGCATCCTCGACCCGTCACCGGAGCCTTCCGGACGGTCCGCCGCCCATGACGCGCATTCAGGGGTGGGCGCTGCTGGCGGCACTGGCTGTAGGGTTGGTGGCCTGCTCCTCCGGCGCCGGCACCGAAGCCGAGGTCCGCCCCTTCTCCGAGGTCCAGGCATCCGAGTTCTCCTTCGAGGCGGACCCCACCAATCCCGAGCGCGGCCTGTTCCACGTCACCACCACCGAGCCGATGATCTGCGCCATCGTCTGGGGAGAAGGCGACGACTTCGGCAACTTCAACAACTCGCTGGACATGGCGGGCACCGGCATCGTCCAGCACGACGTCCTCCTGCCGGGGGCAGAGCCCGGAGTGGAGTACAGATTCGTGGTCCAGGGCACGACCGCCGACGGGACGCTCTACCGCTCCGAGGTGTCGACGTTCACCATCCCCGAGTCGGAGGCGGCCGCCGCGCCGACCGAGCCCAACCTGGCGGAGGGTGCGGAGGTGGTGGACGTCAGCTCCGAGTTCAACGAGGCGTTCGGCGCCTCCCACGCGGTGGACGGAGACCTCACCACCGAATGGTCCACGTCCGGGGACGGTGACGATGCCTCGATAACCATCGACCTGGGCGGCGAAGTCGACGTGGGAGGGATCCAGTTCCTGACCCGCTCGATGACAGACGGCTCCTCCATCACCGAGACGTTCACCGTCACCGTCGACCAGGGCGAGACCCTGGGCCCTTTCGACGCCGGCAACCCCGCCGAGCCCCGGACCGCCGAGGTGTCGGTGACCGGGCAGGTGTTCCGGTTCGACGTGGAGAACTCCACCGGGGGGAACACGGGGGCCGTGGAGTTGAGGCTGCTGGGCGATTGAGGGGGTCGTCCCTTCCGTCGCTCGGGGATGCCGAGTCCCCTCAGCCCACCGCGCATCCCAGGCGCCAGTCGTAGCGGTCCCAGCGCACGCGAGGACGGGCATGGACGATCCATTCGGAGGTTCCGGCGTCCAGCCACCGCGTCAGGGCCCGCAAGACGCTCCGGCGGGGGGCCGGTACCAGCGTGGGCATGTTGTGGGGTCGGGTGAAGTCGCCCCCGAACCAGGAGAACACAGGCGAAAGCGCTATCTCTCCACTACCAGGGCTGAGTCGCATGGCTCCGTCGTGGAGGAACCGGCGCATCCTCTCGTCGAGCCGGTCCTCGATGTCACCGCCGAACGGCCGGCGGGGAAGCGAAGGACAGGACGCCGAGCCGCACACCAGTCCGGCATGGATGCGAGGATCCCGGAAGCGGCGGATCTTGCCGTGCTCGATGCCGTCGAGGGAGAGATCCTCGCCCGCCACGGAGACCGCCGGTTGGGTGAAGGCACCGGGGAGGCCCAGGACCGAGCCCACTCCTGCCCGGGCAGCCGAGGCCGCCAGCCGCAACGCGGCCGCGTTGTAGACGTTCATCCAGAACGCCAGGGCATCCGGGGGAGCCAGATCATCGGGATCGATCCGGGTCATCGACTCGAGATAGCCCGAGAGCTCCGTGTCGACCCGGGGGAGACGCTCGAGTGGATTTCCTTCCAGGCGGGTGAGGATGTCGCCCAGGTGCGAATGGTCCACCGATCGAACGCCCCCCGGTGCGGGCGGGCGTACCGACAGCAGGGAGTTGACGATCGAAATGGCCGCTCGCGGGATACTGGGGCTGGGTGAAGTGGACCTCATGCATCGATCAACCGCCTGCCTTCTACCGGGATGGTGAGAATGTCCGGTCTACGACAATCTGAAGGCCTTCCCTTCCCCTCCGCCACCGGCAGTGTGCCGGCGGTCACCGCAGCGCAGATGGCCGAGGTGGATCGCCTGGCGGTAGCCCGCTACGGCATCGAGCTCCTCCAGATGATGGAGAACGCCGGAGGAGCGCTGGCCCGGGTGGTGAGGAGCCTGTGGCCGCACCGGACGGCCGTCACCGTCCTGGCGGGCGGAGGGGGCAACGGCGGCGGTGCCCTGGCGGCGGCCCGGCGGCTAGCCGCTCAGGGCCTGGAGGTGACGGTGGTCGTCGACCGACCTCTCTCCCAGCTGAGAGGGGCAGCAGCTCACCAGGCCGCCACCCTGGAGAAGATGGAGGTGGCATTCCTTCCGGAGCCGGGGGAAGCGACTCTCGTTGTGGACGGGCTGATCGGCTACGGTCTCGACCGTCGTCCCCAC
This sequence comes from Actinomycetota bacterium, assembly GCA_046538055.1. Taxonomy (GTDB): domain Bacteria; phylum Actinomycetota; class Acidimicrobiia; order Spongiisociales; family ZC4RG35; genus ZC4RG17. Next base: position 2,075 of record JBKHJQ010000198.1, on the reverse strand, counting down.
GGCCGTGCCGCCGAGCTCATCCGTTGGGCGCAGGGCGCGTCGGCAGTCATATCCCTGGACGTGCCCTCCGGAGTCGACGCCACCACGGGCCGCCGGCACGGCCCCCACGTGCTCCCGGAGGTGACGCTCACCCTGGCGCTTCCCAAGACGGGACTCACGCCGGCCAACTCGGGAACCGTCCTGCTGGCCGACATAGGGATACCCCCCGTCCTCTACTCACGGCACCTCCGTGTCGATGCCGCCCGTGTCTTCACCGCCGGCGACATCGTGGATGTGACTCCTCACCTGCGCCGGTCGGCCTGATCCAACCCGTTGGTCGGGTAGACGACATTCGGGGAGGTCTCCGGGGCGTCACCCGGTTGCAGACGTTGCACCGACAAAAGGAGAGCCCATGACCTTCGAGGTCCTCCCTGCCCTGGTGGCAGGGTTCGTCGCAACCGTGGTGATGAGCGCCATGATGACCATGGCCGCCAGAGCCAACATGACCCAGATGCCGCCCATGACACTGGTCACCGGCTCCATGATGACCTCCGACCCGTACCGGGCCCGGACCATGGGGATAGTGATCCATTACATCGTCATGGGCACGGTGGCCTTTGGCCTGATCTACGCGGGTGTGTTCGCCGGTGTCGGCTCCGCCTCCGCCTTGACGGGCCTCCTGGTGGGAGCCGTTCACGGTGTGGTCGTGGGAGCGATGGCCATGCCGATGATGCCTGCCATGCATCCCCGTATGGCGACGGTTCCCGAGTCAGGCCCGTCAGGCACCGAGGGGGGCACCGTCACCCTCAGCAAGCCGGGCTTCTTCGGAGCCAACTGGGGCGGGATGACCCCGGTCGGGCTCCTGGCAGGCCACCTGGTCTATGGCCTGGTGCTGGCGCTGGTCTATTCCGCTCTCGTCTGAGAACCCCCGACCGAAGGACTTCGAATATGCGCATTCCCGTCCACGACCTCGATACCGCACCCAAAGACAGCCACGACCCCCTCGACCGGCAGGCCCGGCGGGTGGGGAAGGTCATCAACATCTTCGGAGCGATGGCCAACTCGCCGGCTCTGATTGAGATGTACGACCTGGTGGAATCGCACCTCGCCGAGAACTCGAACCTCGACGATGCCACCCGGCAGGCCATCCACCTCTCCGTGGCGGCAGTGAACGAGTGCGGCTACTGCCAGGCCGCCTACACGGGAGCCGCCACGGCGGCCGGGTTCGACGAGGAGGAGACCATCGCCATCCGACAGGGTCGCCTGCCGGACGATCCCAAGCTGGAGGCCCTCCTCTCGCTGTGCCGTCAGATCGCCGACAACCGCGGCTACGTGGATGACTCCGTGTGGGAGGGGGCACTGGCGAACGGATGGTCCCGGGAGGAGGTGTTGGATGCCTACGCCGAGGTGATCCGCACCGTCTTGACCAACTACTTCAACCACCTGGTCGGAACCGACCTCGACCTTCCCGAGGCTCCACCCCTGGTCGGCTGAGGTACACCGGTAGGCTCCTGCCCATGGAGGCGGCGAGGTCATGACGGGTCGAGACAGGGGTGGCGCTCGGTGAGCGCCACCCCCATCGAAGACCACGCCCTGCTGTCGGACTGCCAGTCCGCTGCCCTGGTGGACAAGTGGGGTTCGGTGGAGTGGTGGTGCCTTCCCCGTTTCGACGGCCCCTCGGTGTTCGGACGGATCCTGGACGAGGGGGCCGGCCATTTCTCGATCTCGCTCCGCGGCGCCCGTGCCAGCGCCCGGCGGTACCTCGATTCCACCCTCACTCTCGAGACGACTCTTCAATCCGACGACGGGGAGTTGGTCATTCTGGACACGCTGGCCATGGCTCGGGGAGTGCGAGGCCACGAGCTGGGGGAGGGATCCCCTCTCCGGCTGGTCAGGTCCGCGAGGTGCGCCCGGGGCCGGGTAGCCGTGGATATCGTGTTCCGACCTCGCTTCGAGTATGGCCTCACGATCCCCTCCGTGCAGCCGCTCGGCGGGGGCGTGGTGGCGCGGGGCGGGCCAGCCACCCTGGTGCTGTCTGCCACCGTGCCGCTTCACATCGGTGAGGGAGAGGCCACTGCCGCTGTCGACCTGAATGC
>JBKHJQ010000005.1:0-20879 GCA_046538055.1 Actinomycetota bacterium | reverse complement strand
AGCCGGTACAGGCAGCCCGGGGGTCGGGCATGGCCCTGGCAACGGCCACGGGAGTAGGGGAGGGGGCGGGTGACATCATGGCGGCTTGCTTCTCCTTCTCTCGTTCTGCGCTCAAGAGAGCGCTTCGAGCGGATCACCGCCGAAGCTCCCATCGATCAGGCATTGGCACCGTGGTCAGCGAGGCTGACCGGGTTGCCGCGGCGTCTACGGGCCTGTCCCTCGGCCGCTCTGGATGAGCGCGTTGTCAAGTAGGCGGACAGTACAGCAGACGCTCCCGCCAAATCCAAGACGCCGCTATAGTTTCGTCACAGTGACGTATTCGACCCAGAACGAGAGAGGGGAGCGATGCGCCTGGTGCGGCCGCCGGTTCGCCCCCACCCCCGGCCCGGGCCGGCCCCGGCGCTATTGCCGGCCCTCCCATCGCCAGCGCGCCTATGAGGCTCGGACCCTGGCCAGGTCGCACCGGCTGGGACCCGACCAGGTCCTCATGTCCACGGACCGGATGGACGCCATCCGGGACCTCATCATCCGCATCGAGGCCGCCATGGATGACGTCGACTCCGACCTGGCCGAGGACGACTCCCCGGACGGAACCCGCTCCGCCCTGTGGCACCTCTACCGGGCCTGCGCCGATGTTCGCACCGTTTCCCTCGAGCCCCTGGCCGTGAGTACCGACTAGATAACGTCACAGTGACGTTTTAGCACAGGCACTGCGTGGATGAGTGGTGGAGTCCCGGCTCGAGTCGCCAGATGCTCGGCTCACGGACGGCCGTCGACCCTGGCTGGGCTACACCCAACGGAGCACTCCCGATCGAGTGGTGGGCGACTGCGGGCGGGACTCATCACGTGCCGGGACCCGGTACCGCCCCCCTGGACGAACCGTCCAAGCAGGCCCAACCGCCTACCTGGATATTACGGATAATCTGTATTATCCTCCCTTTACCTGCCGCGGCCAGAACGCTCAGAAAGGCGACACCATGCTCCTACCCTTGCGCCATGTCTGAGTCCCTGGCCGATCTGGCCGAACGGTGGCTGGCCTGGAAGAACACGGCCAAGCCCTCTCCCGCCACGATGCGTGCCCGCCGCGCCGACCTGGCGGTACTGGGCGAGATACTCGCCGGCCAGTCCGGCATGCCACCCGACGAGGAGGCCCACGACCCCCTGCACCGGTGGCTAGGACCCCTGACCCCCTCGGCACTGGAGGTCGATCTGGTCATGTCGGCCTTCGCCTCCTACGCCACCGATCACGCCCCCGCCTCCATCCGCCGCTGTCGCTCCACCTGGTCGGGGTTCTGCCACTGGCTGGTGGTCCAGAGGCATATCCTCGATTCCAACCCGGTGGAGTTCGTGGACCCCCCCAAGGCGCCCCGCTGGCGCCCCAAGCCGCTGTCGGAGGAGGACCTGGGCCGGGTGGTTCAGGCAGCCCAGGCTCCCGCCCCCCGGGCCCGCCGCCCGTGGGCGGAGCTGGAGCAGGTCCTGTGCGCCCTCTTCGTGGGAGCCGGCCTGCGCGTGTCGGAGGTGATCAACGTCCGGGTGGGCGACGTCCGCCGCTCCCACTCCGAGCACGCCAAGCTGTCGGTGACCGGCAAGGGCGGTGTGACCCGCACCGTTCCCCTCCCCCCGGAGGTGGTGGCAGTGATCGACCGGTACCTAGAGTCGCGTCGGGAGAGGCTGGGGACGTTCCAGCCTACCGACCGCCTCGTCGTCCGCCCCCGGGGCGGCGTCCTCACGCCCAAGGTGATCGACCATCTGGTGCTGGGCTGGTTCCGGCGGGCGGGGGTCGCTCCCCCGGCGGGGGCGCTGGCTCACTCCCTGCGCCACACCTATGCCACCCTGCTGGTGGAGCAATCGGGCTCGGTACCTGAGGTCCAGAGGCTGCTGGGTCACTCCGACATGGCCACCACCCAGGCCTACATCGAGGTGGCGGCCAGGGGCGTGGAGGAGACGGCCATGTCCAATCCTGCCCGCCGCATGCTCGGTGGCTCATGATCCGAACCTTCCGGAGCGACGACGCCCCGGCCGTGGTGGGCATTTGGGAAGCCTGCGGCCTGTTGCGACCCTGGAACGACCCTCACCGGGACATCGAGAGGAAGCTCCTCCAAAACGACGACCTCTTCCTGGTGTCGGAGTCGGAGGGGGACGTCATCGGCACCGTCATGGCCGGGTACGACGGCCACCGGGGGTGGATCTACTACCTGGCCGTGCACCCCCGCCATCGTCACGCCGGGGTGGGGAGGGAGCTGATGGAGGAGGCGGAGGCGAGGCTGCGGAGCCGGGGATGCCCGAAGGTCAACCTCCAGGTGCGAACCGACAACGCCGGGGCCCTCCGCTTCTACGAGCAACTCGGTTATGCCCCCGACGAGGTGATCAGCCTGGGAAAGCGCCACCAGGCCTGAGTCGGGGTGAAGATCCCATCCACTCCGTCACGGCAGGTTCCAGTCGTCGGCGATCACGCGGTAGGTGACCTCGGCCAGACGCACCGCCCCGGCCGTGGTGTAGTGGACACCGTCGTCCAGGCGCATGTCCACCAGGTTGCCGTCTGCGTCCGTGAGGTACTCACTGAAGCCTCCGTCCGGGCCCTCGAAGACGGACCACGCCTCCACGAACGTGACCAGGGGATGATCCTCCGCTTCATCACGATAGATCTCGTTCATCAGGCGCACCCTCTCCTGGAAGCTCTCGGAACGCACGACGGGCATACCCATCCAGTACACCCAGTGGCCCCGGTCCTCCAGGAGAGTCATCACCTCGTCCACACGGGCTCGATACTCCCTCTCCCACTCCGGGGTTCCGTACTCGATCCACGGGCCCTCCTCCCTGTAGATGGCCTGGGCGTCGTTTCCCCCGAAGTAGAGGACGAAGGCATCCGGGTCGAGGTCCTCGCTCACCCGGGCCAGTCGCTGCGGCCAGTCGACGAAGTCGGGGCGGCTCAGGCCTGACTCGAACTCGTACACCACCTCCGCCTCCACCATCCCGCTCTCCGCCGCCCGATCGTCGAGCATGGGGCCGAACTGTCCCACCATGGAGTCTCCCCCGATATAGAGAATCAGCGGTTCCTGGCGGGTGACGGTGCGCCGCGGGGCCGCCTCCGGCGCCACCGACGTGGTGGATGACCCCACCGGCGGTGTGGTGGAGGTTGTGGATCCCGGCGCCGTCGTGGTGGGAGACGGGACGGCCTGCGGCTCCGAGGGGGCGCGCCCCAGGAGGGTGTCGATGGCCGACCGGGGTCGGTCCAGAAGGAGCATCTCGCTCACCCGGGCGATCGGCTGCATCAGCGTCACACCCACCGTCCGCTGCCAGCCCGGCTCCTGGCGCTGGGCGGTGCGGAGGATGTCGGCGGCGTTGAGCAGCAGCCCCGCCAGCAGGGCCGTGGCCACGACGACCAGGACGATTCCGGCGGGTATCCGCCGGCGATCGCCGTGCTCGGGTTGATCGTGGGGGACGCCGGGCATCGTCATGTCAGAACTGGAAGTAGATGAACGGGGCGACTCCCTCGGGTCCGAGGCCGTCCAGAATCAGCAGGAACCCGGCCAGGAGGGCGGTCATGGCCACCGGGCTGAGACGGCTGAAACCCGCCTGCATCCGGGAACGGAAGCCGTCCGGCAGGTACTGGACGGCGATCCCTCCCCCGATCAGGGCCAGGACCGCCGGGGTCACTGCCGGGGCGGGACCCCAGTCGGCCAGCCGGCCCAGGATCTCCCCTACCCGGGACATGGACTCTGCCCGGAACAGGATCCAACCCGCACACACCAGATGGAAGGTGACGAGCCGCCGCATGATGCGCCGAGCGGGCGTGTCCGCCGCGGGCACCCTCCCCCTCTCCGCCCTCAGCCTCTCCCAGGCCAGCAGCAATCCGTGGAAGCCACCCCAGATGACGAACGTCCAGGCGGCGCCATGCCACAGTCCCCCCAGTAGCATCGTGAGGGTGAGGTTCCGGTAAGTCCGGTAGCGCCCGCCCCGGTTCCCGCCCAGCGGGATGTACAGGTAGTCCCGCAGCCACCTGCTGAGGGTCATGTGCCAGCGTCTCCAGAAGTCCTGGATGGACAGGGCCGCGTACGGGGAGTTGAAGTTGGGTGGGAACCGGAACCCCATGAGCACGGCCACCCCGATGGCGATGTCGGTGTAACCGGAGAAGTCGGCATAGATCTGCACCGCGTACCCATACACCGCCATGATCACCTCCAGGGCGGTGAACTGGGAAGGGCTGGCGAACACCGGATCGACGATCGCCCCCGCCAGGGTGTTGGCCACCACCACCTTCTTGAACAACCCTCCGGCGATGAGACCGAAGCCCCGGGCGGCGTCTACCCGCCGGGGGTCCTTGGGGCCGTGGAGCTGGGGAAGGAACTCCGAGGAGCGCACGATCGGCCCCGCGACGAGCTGGGGGAAGAAGGCCAGGTACACCGCGAAGTCGAGGATCGGCACCTGCTCCTGGCGGCCCCGGAACACGTCGATGACATACGAGAGGGCCTGGAAGGTGAAGAACGAGATGCCCACCGGCAGGGTCACCTCGAGGAGCGGGACCGGTAGCTCCACCCCCAGGGATCGGAACAGGTTGATGAGGGAGCTGGCGAAGAAGCCGTAGTACTTGAACCAGGCGAGGATGCCGAGGTTGGCCGCTACCCCCAGGCCCAGTGCCAGGCGCCGGCGACGGTCATCCCCCAGGCGGGTGAGGGCGACGGCCGTCGCATGGTTGATGAGGGTGGAGGCGATGAGCAGGAAGATGAACCGCCAGTCCCAGGCTCCGTAGAAGAAGTAGCTCGCCCCCAGCATGAACAGCTTCCATCGCCCCCGGTACGGCAGCAGCAACCAGTTGGCGGTGAGCACCACCAAGAAGAAGACCGCGAACTGGATGGTGGGGAAGAGCATGAGGAGGCGGGCGACTGGGGATGGTACCGGGCCGGTGCTCGGGTACCCTGCCATCTTCTCCCGGTAGGCTCTTGGTCGAATCCCCCCCAGGAGACCCTGCCATAGGCACCACTCCCCGACTGCGACCTCCCGCCCACCGGAGGCGGCGCCGGTCCCGCTACCGGCTGACTCGCCGGGGCCGGGTCGTGTTCACGGCACTCCCGGTCCTTCTGGTGGCGGCCGCCTGGCTGGTGGCGAGCGGGGGTGGATCGCTCACCGTGGAAGGTGTGGCCGAGGAGGCGACCCTCACCCGCGATTCCCTGGATCTGACCGTCACCGTCGACGAGTCGACGTCACCGGAGTCGGTGACCATCACGCTCAACGAGGAGCCCGTCACGCCCGTCCCCCGCTCGGGCACGTCCTTCGGGGCGGAGATCACCCGGATCCCGGATGGAGAGCACACGCTGACGGTGGAGGTCGCACGCGGGTTCCCCTACGGGTCCCTGCGCCGGACCGTCGACTTCTCGGTGGACACCACTCCCCCCGACATCCGGGTCCTCTCCCCCACCGACCCGGTCCCCCTGGGACAGGAGGTCATGATCGAGGTGGAGATCGGCGACCCGGATGCCCGGGTGACCGTAGACGGGGAGAGCGCCCAACCCGACGACGACGGGAGGGTGACGAAAACCTATCCCGAGCCGCCCGACCGGGGTGTCGTGGTGACAGCCCGCGACCCGGCCGGGAACGAGGCCCGCCAGGTCGTCGACATCCAGCCGGCCCTGCCCGGTGCGCCGGGTGCCCCACACATGGTGGGGGTGCATGCCACGGGCTGGACATGGGCAACTCCCTCCCTGAAGGATCCCATCCTCGACATGATCGATGACGGCCTCATCAACACCGTGGAGCTCGACCTGAAGGACGAAGGCGGCGAGGTCTGGTACGACACCGAGGTGGAGCTGGCCCACGAGATCGGGGCGGTCACCGAGCTGTGGGACCTGGAGGAGGAGGTGGAGGAGCTGCACGATCGGGGTGTCCGGGTGATCGGGCGGATCGTCAACTTCCGGGACCCGATCCTGGCCGGTTACGCGGTCGAATCCGGGAACATGGACTGGGTGATCCAGAACCCGGACGGGACCGCCTACGGCCAGTACGGGGGATTCACCAACCCGTTCAACCCCAACGTCCGCGAGTACAGCATGGCCCTGGCGGAGGAGGCGGCCCGCCTGGGCGTCGATGACATCATGTACGACTATGTGCGCCGACCCGACACTCTCAGCGAGCTGGTCTACCCCGGCCAGGAGGGAGAGGCCGAGGACGCCATCGTGAGCTTCCTGTCCGAGAGCTACGAGCGGGTGCGGGAGAGCGGCGCCCGGCTCTCGGCTGCCGTTTTCGGGATTGCAGCTACCCGGCCCCATGAGGTAGCCCAGGACATACCCCGGATGGCCGAGGAGGTCGACTACATAGCCCCGATGATCTATCCCTCCCATTGGGGACCGGGCGAGTACGGGGTGGACAACCCCAACGCCCAGCCGTACGACATCACCTACCGCTCACTCTCGGACTTCATGGAGATGACGGCGGATTCCCGGGCTCACATCGTGGGCTGGCTCCAGGACTTCTCCCTGGGGATCGAGTACGGAGAGGCAGAGGTCCGCGCCCAGATCGAGGCGGCCCACGATGCGGGGGTGGAGCACATCCTCCTGTGGGATGCGGCTACCACCTACACACGCGCCGCCCTGGACCCCATCGACTGACGATCAGCCCACCGGCCGGGTCCAGCCGTGGCGGTCGGGTCGTCGTCCGGTCTGGGTGGCTACGAGCATCTCCCGGAGCCGGAGTGTCACCGGCGCCGACGCTCCGTCGCCCACGGGGACGGTCTCCCCGTCCACCACCAGCGTGCCCACCGGCGCCAGGACCGCAGCAGTGCCCGACAGGGCGATCTCCCCCCGCCGGCACCACTCCAGCACCTCATCGATCGTCACGCGGCGCTCATCCACCTCCATCCCCTCGTCAGCCGCCAGGGTGAGGAGGGAATCGCGGGTTATCCCCTCCAGGAAGGAGCCGTCCAGGGCGGGCGTGACGATCCGCCCCTCCTCCACCAGCATCACGTTGGAGGCGCCCGTCTCCTGCAGGACGCCATCCGGAGCGAACATGACCTGGTCGACATCGAAGCGGGAACGGGCCTCCATCGTCACCGACAGAGCCATGGCGTAGTTGGCTCCGGTCTTGACCGAGCCGAACTGAGGGGTGGTGCGCGGCCGCTTCGTCTCCACTGCGATCCGGAGCGGGGAGATGCCACCGGCGAAGTAGTCCCCCACGGGACTGGAGAGGACGAAGAGCAACGCCTCGGAGGTGGGCGAGCCCGCTGCTCCCACGTTGGGCTCGGTTCCCACCAGGGTGGGGCGCAGGTAGAGGCTGCCCGGCGAATCGGGCACCGCGTCGAGATTGGCCCCAACCGTCTCCACGATCATCTGCTCGGCCAGGTCGAAAGGCGGCACGGGAAGGCACATACGGTCGGCGCTGGCCCGGAGACGGGCCACGTGGCGGTCGAGCCGGAACGCTCTCACCACCCCGTCGGCACCACGGTGCGCCTTCAGGCCCTCGAAGCAGGAGCTTCCATAGTGGAGGACGTGGGAAGCGGGATGGAACGGGAGCGGCGCCACTGCCTGCAGCCCGGGAGGCGACCACTCTCCCCCCGCCCAGCGAGCTACCGACATCGTCTCACCGAAAGCGGTGCCGAAGGCAGGGAGGCTGGACGGGGGCGACGATGTCTGGCTCATGGCACACAAGGATGCCACGCTCCCACCCCTTCTGGATCAGCCGGCTGCGGAATAGTCGTATGCGGACGGCTTGGGTACGATTCGCGGACGATGGCACTCCACGTTCGAGACGCTACAACAGCCGACTTCGCTCATTCCGTCATCGCCCGCTCCAAGGAAGTGCCCGTGGTGGTCGACTTCTGGGCGACCTGGTGCGGACCCTGTCGCGTCCTCAGCCCCATCATGGAGACGCTGGCCGCCCAAGGGGGCGGCGAGTGGGAGCTCGTCAAGGTCGACGTCGACCAGAACCAGCAGCTCGCCATGGAGTACGGGGTGCAGGGGATCCCCACCGTGGTGGGGTTCCGGGACGGAGAGGCGATCGCCCGGTTCACCGGCGCCCTCCCTGAGGCGTCGGTGCGCGAGTGGCTGCGAAATCTCGTACCCAGCGAGGCAGATCGCAAGGCCAGCCGGGGAATCGAAGCACGGGAGAGGGGCGACCTCGCCGCCGCCGAGGAGATCTTCCGTGAGGTGCTGGCCACCGACCCCGACCATCACACGGCCGTCACCTCACTGGCATCCCTCCTCATCGACGACGGCCGCTCCGAAGAGGCGACCCAGATCCTGGCCCGGCTGCCCGAGACGGGCGAGGTCCAGCGCCTGCAGTCGATCGCCCGCACCCGCGGTGGGGCCGGGGACCTGGATGAGCTGGCTGCCCGGATCGAGGAATCCCCCGAGGACTGGGACAGCCGGGTGGCCTACGGGCGGGCACTGGCAGCGGCGGGCCGCACCGCCGAAGCCCTGGAGCAGTTGCTGGCGGTGGTGCAGGCCCGGGCCGGCCAGCCTTCCGACGACGCTCGCCAGGCGATGGTCGACATCTTCGAGATGGCCGACGCTCCCGACCTGGTGGCGGACTACCGCCGCAAGCTGGCCAACAGCCTCTTCTGAGGGCTCACCTCCGCTCCAGGATCTGAGCCTGGCTGATGTGCCCGATGCGGCCCCGGGGGTCGTACAGGGCCGTCTCCGTCACCCCGATCCCCTGGCGGGTCTGATGCACGATCGACCGCATCCCGATCCACTCCCCTACCGGGAGCCGGTGCAGGTAGAGGGTGGTGTCGGGGTTCACGTACAGCCATCGCTTGGGGTCTAGGGCCTGGGAGTTCCCGTTGGCCAGGTCGGCGCTCGTGGCCGCCCGCTGAAACGGCGTCATCTCCTCCCCCGCCACCAGCGGTGTGAGCAGGCGAAACCACGACTCTCCGGGAACGGGCCGAATGAAGCTCCCGTCCACCGTGCGGATATCCACGCCGTCGGTGTGAAAGCGGGTCGCATCGCCCCCCGGACCGAAGAAGTCCCGCCAGTCCAGAGAGGTCAGGCGCTCGGGACCCGGCCGGGGAGGCGGATCTTCACCTCCCGTGCCCTCCACCTCGCCGGCGTTCTCCATCTCGACGGTGCGGATCTTGAGCGCAGTCGCTCTCCCCACCTCCCGGTCTCCGTCCAGCAAGGCGGCCTCCGCCACCTGGATGCGCCGTCCGTCCCGAACCAGGCGGGTATCCACCCGGAGCGGCCGGAGGGGCACCTCCCGGAAGAGGTCGACCGTGAAGCGCACCACCTGCATGGGAACGGAGGTGGGGATCCCCTCCAGTGCACGTCCCAGCAGTCCCGCCGGAGGACTTCCGTGCTGGGCGTAGTTCGACCATCCACCTCGGGTGAGCTCGCTCGGCACGAACTCGGACCCCTCCTGTCGGAACAAGGCTCGGACCATGGCAGAGTTGGATGATACGGCTCACCGCAGCTCCCCGGCCCGCTTACCCCACAGTCCCCTGCCTCACGTACCATGGTCCCCATGTTCGGGCCTCTCAATGGCGTGCGCACGGCTCTGGTGATCGGTGCAGCCCTCACCGCTCTGGTGGCGGCCGTCCTCGGTCAGTGGACCGTGACGGTCGTTCTCGGGCTGGGCGTGGCGGTGCACGGGCTTGGCTGGCTGTACCTGTACCAGGTGCGACGCCGGGACATGGCCGTACCGCCCGGCCCTCCCGATCTGCACTGAGCCGGCCCTAGAAGCCGAGAAACCGGGCCGTCGTCTCCGCCACCTCTTCGGCCCTGAGGGTGAGATCCCTCTCCGCCCCCGCCGGGTCGGCACCCGGCTCTCCGAACAGATCCACGTAGACCTTCAGCTTGGGTTCGGTGCCCGATGGCCGGACCAGGACCCGGCCCCCTCCTTCCAGCTCGAGAGCGACCAGAGAGGTGGCAGGCAACCACCGGGGACGGCCTTCCGCTCCGCTGCGGAAGTCGAGCGATGAGGCGACCCCCCATCCCGACAGCTCCCGGGGCCGATGCTCCCCCAGCCGGTCCATGGCCGAAGCGATCTCGGCCACCCCCTCGCTTCCCGGGCGTACCACGCTGAGCTGGGTCGAGACCCACAGGCCCACCCGCCTGTAGAGGTCCTCCAGTCGATCCCGAACCGACATCCCCACCTCCCTCAGGGAGGCTGCCAGGTCCAGGAACACCACGGCGGCGGACATGCCGTCCTTGTCGCGCACGACGGGTCCCACCGAGTAGCCCAGGGCCTCCTCGTAGCCGAAGACGAAGCGCCCTTCGCCCTGCCGTTCCAGATCCATGGCGGCATTCGAGATCCACTTGAAGCCCGTGAGTGTCTGCTCGAAGAGGGCTCCATGAGCCCCAGCCACTTCCGCCAGCATCGGCGATGAGACGATGGAGTTGATGACGATCGGGCGGGGCGGCGAGCTCCAGCTCTCCAGCAGCCAGTCCGCCAGGAGGACCCCTACCTGATTACCGGTGAGAAGCCGCCAACCGTGCACATCGTCGGGGACGGCCACGGCCAGCCGATCCACGTCAGGATCGTTCGCCACGACCAGATCGGCTTCCAGCTCCGTGCCCAGCTCCATGACGAGATCCATGGCTCCCGCTTCCTCGGGATTGGGGAACTCCACCGTGGGGAAGGAGCCGTCCGGATCCCGCTGGGCATCGACCACGTTGACGTTCGGGTATCCGGCGTCGCGGGTGAGGCGGGCGAGGATGCGCCACCCCACACCGTGGATGGGGGTATAGGCGACCACCAGATCGGATCCGGTACGCCGGGGGCGCACACCGTCCACCTCCTGGCGGTACGCCTCGTACACCTCGTCCTCGTCGATGGGTCGGATGAGCGGGTGATCTCGCTCCAGGGCTCCTTCCACCCGCGGCACCTCGCTCGCCGGGCCCACCTCCTCGATCGCGGCGGCGATCTCGCCGTCCACCGGGGGAATGATCTGGGCGGCATTGGAGTCGTACACCTTGTAGCCGTTGTCCGCGGGCGGGTTGTGGCTGGCCGTGATCACCACGGCTGCAGCCGCGCCGACGCGGCGCGCCTGGAACGCCACGAACGGGGTCGGCACCGGCCGGGGAAAGTAGTGCACCTCGTGGCCGGCCGCGGCCAGCACGCCCACGGTGTCCTCGGCGAATGCCGGTGACGAATGCCGGCCGTCGAATCCCACCACCACCGGGCCCGATCGTCGCTCCTCGAGGAACCGGGACAGTCCCGCAGTGGTGCGGATCACGACCGCCCGGTTCATCCGGTTCGAACCCGCCTCCACCGCCCCCCGGATGCCCGCCGTACCGAACTCCAGGACCCCGCCCATCCTCTCGTGGATCTCCTCCCACTTCCCGGCCTCCAGGAGCCCGGACAGCTCCCTACGTGTCTCCGGATCCGGGTCTGCTGCGATCCAGGCTCGCGTCCTCTCCACAAGGTCGTTCCGCTCGTTCATCCCGTCCACGGTATCGCGATCTCACGCACGAGCGGCTAGGTCCCCGTTATGGTCGAAGCATGCGACTAACGAGCCCCAGCTTCCGCGACGGGGACACCATCCCCGCCTCCAACGCCTTCGCCGTCCCCGACGCGGACCAGCACATCAGGTTCTCGGAGAACCGCAACCCCGCCCTCTCGTGGGAGGATGTCCCGGACGGAACTCGCTCGTTCGCCCTGCTCTGCATCGACAGGGACGCCCCCTCTGCTCCCGACGATGTCAACCAGGAGGGAAGGACCGTCCCCTCCGACCTCCCCCGCGTCGACTTCAGCCACTGGGTCTTGGTCGACATCCCTCCCGAAACCCGCTCCATCGAGGAGGGGTCCTACGCCGACGCGGGTGTGGTGCCGCACGGGAAGCAGGGTCGGGCCACGGGCCCCAGGGAGGGCATCAACGACTACACCTCCTGGTTCGCGGGGGATCCCGACATGGAAGGCGTCTACAAGGGCTATGACGGGCCCTGTCCTCCCTGGAACGACAGCATTCCCCACCGCTATGAGTTCACCATCTACGCCCTCGACCTGGACCGGGTGCCCGTGGAAGGGGACTTCAGCGCTGCCGACGTCCTGGCGGCGATCGACGGCCATGTCCTGGCAGAAGCCTCGGTGGCCGGCATCTACTCGCTCAATCCCGGCGTGACCTGATGCCATAGCCCCAGGGGCTCTCCGGACCGGTCTGCTACCCCTCGCCTTGCTCCGGGAGGGGACCGGCGTGGGGGGATCGCTGCCAGCGCCACATGTCGGAGCACATCTCCTCCAGGCCCCGGCGCGCCACCCATCCCAGCTCGGCGGAGGCCTTCTCAGAGGAAGCCCATGTCGCCGCCACATCTCCCGGCCGTCGCGGCCCCACGCGATACGGGACCTTCGCACCGGTGGCCTCCTCGAACGCCGACACCAGCTCCAGAACCGAGGTGCCCCGGCCGGTCCCCAGGTTGTAGACCACCCGGCTCCTCCTCTCCAGGGCGCCGAGAGCCGCCACATGGCCGTTCGCCAGGTCGACGACGTGTATGTAGTCGCGCACCCCGGTGCCGTCCGGGGTGGGGTAGTCGTCGCCGAACACCGACAGCTCGGGTCGGAGCCCGGCCGCGACCTGAGCTATGTAGGGCATCAGGTTGCTGGGCTCCCCCTCCGGATCCTCCCCTATCAGGCCGCTGGGGTGGGCACCGACCGGATTGAAGTACCGCAGCAGCACCACCGACCAGCGGGGATCGGAGGCATGGAGATCGGTCATCACCTGCTCCATCATCACCTTCGTCCACCCGTAGGGGTTGACGGCCCGGCCGGCGGGGGAGTCTTCTGTGACGGGTACCCGGTCGGGGTCCCCATAGACGGTGGCAGAGGAGGAGAAGACGATGTCGCGCACTCCCCTGCGCTCCATGGCCCGCAGGAGCGCGATCGTCCCCGAGACGTTGTTGTCGTAGTACTCGAGGGGACGGGCCACCGACTCTCCCACCGCCTTGAGGGCAGCACAGTGGATGACACAGTCCAGGTCCAGGGAGGCCAGGACGGCGTCGAGAGTGGACTCGTCCCGGACGTCCGCCTCATGAACGGGGGGCCTCCGGCCGGTGACGCCGGCAATCCGGTCCGGAACATCCCGTTTGGCGTTGGTGAAATTGTCGAGGATCACCGGCTCGTGGCCGGCTTCCGCCAGGGCGACGCACACATGACTGCCAACGAAACCGGCTCCGCCGGTCACCAGGACCTGCATCGGCTGGATGCTACGCCTCAGGAGGCTTCAACGCTCAACTCCTCGGCCAGGGGGAGGCTGAGTCGGAAGGTGGCCCACTTGCTCTGGCCGACGTACTCCAGGTCTCCTCCCATCAACCGTGCCAGGCGGCGGGCGACGTTCAGGCCCAGACCCACCGACCCCGTCTTCATCGCCCCCTTGGACGACCGCTGGTAGGGCTGGAAGATGCGCTCCACCTCGTCGGGGGGGACCCCGTCCCCGTCGTCGGCCACCTCCACCACCACCCGGCGCTTCTCCCGCCTTGCCTTCACTGCGATGCTGCTCCCTCCATGCCTTTCGGCGTTCGTGATGAGGTTGCGGATGATCTGGCGGAACCGCTGGGGATCCACCCAGGCCATCACCGGCTCATCGGGCAGCTCCCAGGCCAGCTGGTCGCTGTGCAGGGTCCTCAGCTCGGAGAGATGGGCAACCACGTCGGTCGCCTCCGGCACTACGGCCACCTCGCTGACGTCGTCGCGGGCCGCCACCAGGAGGTCCTCCACCAGGGCCGTCATCTCGGCTGCCTGGTGAGCGATCAGAGTGATGAGATCGTGGCGCTCCTGGTCCCCGAAGTCGTCGAATCCGTCACGCATCTCCTCTGCCAGGCCCATGATGCCCGCCAGCGGATTGCGGAGCTCGTGGGACACGGTGGCCACGAACACGTCTTTGGCCGTGATCAGGCTCTCCAGCCGCCTCTGGGTTGCCTTGACATGGGTGACGTCACGGGCGATGGCCGCCACGAAAGTCTCCTCGGAGGGTCCCCGGTGGCTGGTCACCACCACCCACAGAGAGCAGGGCTCCCCGTTGCGATCGGAGACGGTCACCTCGCCCGACCAGCCCCGGCCGTCGATCAGGTCGATCGCCTTGTCCCAGTCCAGGTCGGGCACCACGTCCCCGAAGGCCGGACGGGAGTGGACGGACTCCTCGGTCAACCCCAGGAAGCTGCGGGCGGCACCGTTGGCGTAGCGCAGGGACGGATTGTCGTCGAAGACGACCACGAGATCGGTGGTCGATTCCAGGACCCCCGACAGGATCGAGGACGACATCGAGGCCCGGATCTCCGAGGTGATGTCGACCAGGACGCCTTCGTAGAAGCGGACGGACCCGTCTTCGCCGAACACGGCCCGGGCCGTGTCCCTCACCCAGATGATCGAGCCGTCCCGTCTCCGTAGCCGGGCCTGGAAGTCGTGGACCACCCCGTAGCGCTCTATGTCGCTTCGCCATTCCTCCCTCCGGCCCTCATCGGCGTACGCGAACGCCGCCGCATATTCCTGGGCGACCAGCTCGTCGGGATTGTCGTATCCCAGGAGCTGAGCCGCGACCTGGTTGGCGGCCAGGACCTCACCTTCGGCCGACGTCCGATAGATGGCCACCGGAAGCCGGTAGAAGAGATCGTCCAGCTCGTCGCTCGACAATGAGACTGGCATCGTGGGGAATATCGGCAGATCCCTGCCAATTCCTGAGCGAACTGATCACTGGAATCTCACCCGACCGTCCGCCTGGATCCAGGCTCGGGAAGCCCGAGCCATACGCGGGTCCTCCAGGATCACCACCGGCATGGTCAATCGGTACAGCTCCTCCGCCACCAGTGCTCCCAGGACGATGAAGTGATCCGCCCGACCGAGGATCACGCCGGCGGGTGCGGTTCCCACCCGGATCATCTCCGCCACGACCGAGGGGCTGGATGTCGATCCCCGGCTGTAGGGCATGACGAGGACGGTGCCGGTGACGCTGCTTCCCGCCTGGGGATGGCGGGTCTCCACGATCCGGCCCGACGCCGGGTTCACCCCGCCCCAGAACGAGATCGGCTCCGTGAGGCACAGAACCGGCCCCTGAGCCTCTCCCGCCACCGGGGTGGGAGCCGCCCCGGCAACTGTGGGCGGGTCCCGACGTCCCGCCGTCACCGCGGTTCCACCTCCCCTGTCACCGCCGTCTCCACGCAGGCCCGGGTGGATCCGTACACCACCTCCACCCCCAGGTTGGAGGGGGCGTAGTAGGCCCACTTGGCGGAGTCGGTCATGATCACCTCCACATCCGGCGAGATGATGGGCGTGATGTAGGTGCAGGTGTCCGTCACGATCTGCACGCCCGCCTCCCTCAGAGCAGTTGCCTTCTCCCGGCCCCATTGCTCCAGGACGTGGCGTCCGGTGCTGACGAACAAAGGGACACGGCATCTGCGCCCGCCCAGAAGCTCCAGGAGGCGCTCCATCTGCGGGACCGAGTAGTGGGGCGTCCCCACCGAGACGGCATCCACGCGGCCAGCCGAAGTCGTGCTGAGGCTTCTCATGGCCTCGTCCAGCATCCCTCGGCTCACCTCAACGATGGGAAGATCCCGGTCCTCCAGCTCGGATAGGGTGGGGGCCTCGGGCGTGATTCCCACGGCGTGGAACATGGCTACCGCTCCCGAGGAGGCCGCCGCCGCCCCCAGCGCCTTGAGATCGTCCTCGGTGGTGGAGGAGGGCAATCCCACTATCGCGGCCACCCGGGTTCCCGCCTCCCGGCCCAGGACGTGGCCCACCAGGGGGAAGACGGTCTCGTCCTCTCCCAGGTCGCCGCCCAGCCCCTCCACCGACAGAACGAGCTCGGGTCTCCGACCCTCGTCCAGGTGCAGCCCCACCGCAGGCGCCCTTCCGGTGATGGCGGCGCTGATGTCCAGGAAGTCCCCGTACCGCTCGGTCCGGGCCCCCAGGACCGAGTTGGCGAAGGCGATGGCGTTCGATTCCGCCCAGGCCACCTGCTGGCCCTGTCCGGGTCGCTCTCCCAGTTGATAGGGCGCACACGTCCAGGTGGGACGACAGCCCAGGGCCTCGTAGCCCGCCATGAGCTGGGCCGCGGCCCTGCCGGTCCCTTCGTCATGGCGGACGAGCTCGGGATGCAGCAGGTCGAGGGACCCCACGTTGAGTGTGGTGGGCACGGCCACCTCCGCTCCACCCTCCACCAGGGCATCGACGAAGTCGAGGCCGGCCCGGCCGTGGTAGAGGCAGCCGTCCACGTGGGCCCCGGTGATGTCCAGCAGACCGGAAGCTCCCATCGCCTCAGCCGCCGCCACCACGATCCTCATGGCCAGGGCATGCCCCTCTCCCCTCCCGCCGTCCAGGGCGGCCCTGTCGGAGGACGTGAGACGCAGCGTCATGAGGCGGATTGTGCCCGGCGCGGCGTCTCAGGGTGAATCGATCGGGGCTCTCACGTCCGTTGGCGGTCGTCAGAATCCCAGATCGAGCTGCTCGCCCGGCCGGCGGTGGCGTGAGAGCCCATTCCAGATCAGGTGATCCATGAATACCCAGCTCCTTCGGTGAACGGTGCTGGGCCCCCAGGCCTGCAGGGCGGCCTTGTGCACGGGACAGGGATAGCCCTTGTTGGCCTCGAAGTTGTAAGGAGGATACTGGGGCGCCCATTCCCGCATGAGGCGATCCCGGGTCACCTTGGCGAGGACGGATGCTGCCGCCACCGACAGTGAGATCCGATCGCCTCCTACCACCCTCCGGGCTCCGCCCACAAAGTCCCAGTTCCCGTCTACGAGCACCGCATCGGGAACCAGTCCCAGGCCCTCCAGCGCACGCCGCGCCGCCAGGCGCTGGGCCTCCGACATCCCCAGCTCATCGCATTCATGGTGCGTGGCGTGGCCGACCGACCATGCCCGCACCCACGTCGCCACCCGGTCGAAGAGGGCCTCACGCTCCATCTCCGTCAGGAGCTTGGAATCCCGGATCTTGTAGATGCGGCGGTCGACGGGAACCACGGCCGCACCCACCGTGAGAGGACCGGCCCAGGCGCCCCGTCCCACTTCGTCCACGCCCACCACCACCTCGGCGCCCTCGTCCCAGAGGGCACGCTCCAGGCTCAAACCGGGTGGGCGGCTCCGGATGGCGGCACGGAGCTTGGGGACGGTCACCGGCCACAGCCTAGATCCCGGCATGCCCCGTCCCGGCGTTTGCCGCATCTGAGGGCGGCGGAGTCTGTCCTGGCGGGGAAGCGCCGACCAGGCCGCCGAACGGCGGCCTCCATCCCTTCAGTTCATCCGGGGGTCGAGAGGATGGGTCGACCAGAGAGCGGCCCGCCCGCCCTGCCTCCGCACCATCCTTCCCCACAGGTCGTCGGGGAAGGGGGCCAGCACCTCCTCCGCCTGAGGTTCCGCCACCAGCCATGCCTCCTCGGTCAGCTCCCCTTCCAGCTGGCCCGGGCCCCATCCTGCCTGCCCTACGAACAGCCGAGCCCGGGCGGGAGGATCGGGCGGCTCCAGTTCCTCCGCCAGCTGCACCACACCGTCCCGCAGCATAAGCACCAGCCCGCTGTCGGGGGCGACCGGGCCGCCCCAGAAGACATTGGGCGGCGGAGCAAGGACCGACCTCCAGCCGGGAAGGTGCGAGAGGGTGGGCTCGTCGGTGGGACGGTTCAGCACCACCCCGGCCGCCCCGTCATCGGAGTCGTGGGCATAGATGTACACGACGGTATGTATGAAGTTGGGATCTGTGATGAGGGGTGTTGCCACGAGGAGCCTGCCGGCGAGTGACATCTCCTCATCCTGGCATACCATGTGGACTTCATGTTCCGGGTTCTGACGGCCAACCTCTACAACGGCGGCGCCTCCGCTTCCGCCCTGGACCACCTGCTCGAAGAGCTCCGGCCGGATGTGGTTGCGGCCCAGGAGCTGGCTCCCGACGCAGGCGAGGTGCTGGGCGCCCGCTTCCCCCATGGGATGGTGGCGCCTGCCCTCGATCACACCGGCATGGCTCTGGCCGGCTCCGTCCCGCTGGAGGTTCGCCGCCAGCCCCTCCCCCATCGGGACGCGCTGGTGGCGGAGGGACCGGTGACCATCTGGTGCGTGCATCTCGCCAACCCCGTGGACGCTCCCCCTCCCATCCTTCGCCGTCCCCGCCAGGTTGCCGCCCTGGAGGCGTTGCTAGCGGGCTCGAGGGAGCCAACCCTCCTGGTGGGGGATCTCAACTCCACCCCCCTCTGGCCCGCCTACCGGCGCCTGCGCCGTCACCTGGACGATGGCGTGGCGGAATGGGCGGAGAGAACGGGCAGGCCGGCCCGGGCAACCTGGGGCTACCGCCCGTGGCTTCCCGCCATGCTCCGGATCGACCACGCTCTGGTACGGCACCTGAAGGTGCATGAGGCGTTCACGGTCCGGGTTCCCGGCGCCGATCATCGCGCCCTGGTGGTGGACGTGGGCTGAGCCCTCGGCTCAAGTGGGCGTCGATCCAGGCAATGATCTCGGCCACGATCTCGGGCCCTTCCGGCTCGTTCAGCAGCTCGTGGCGGAGATGAGGGTAGAAGCGCCTCTCCACCCCGGGTAGCTCCCCCAGATCCACCGTGCAGGTGGACGGCACCAGCGAGTCGTGACCGCCGTGGAGAACGAGGGTGGGCACCCCCAGGCGCGGGAGCGCCGACCGGGTCCGATCCATCGCCTGGAAGAACTGCCGGCCGAACCGGATCGTGGCGGCGGTGTGCACCAGCGGGTCGCGGAAGTAGGCCTCGCCCACCGAAGGGTCCCGGGACAGCTGGTCACCTTCTATCCCGCCCGGTATCGACAGGATCGGCAGGATCGGGTCCAGGATCGTGGCCAGACGGCGCTGCCCGCGGGAGCCTCCCACCAGGGACGGTGCAGACAGCACCAGGAGGTCGGGCCCGGGCCGCTGGGAGAGGGCGTACTCCAGGGCGATGAGGCCCCCCATGGAGTGACCCAGGAGCACCCGCTCCGCTCCCCGTCCGGCCGCGTCCTCCATCAGCGCCTCCACCTGGTCCAGATACGCCACCCAGTCCCGCACGTGGCCGCGTCGTCCTCCCGTGCCTCCCCAGCCGACCAGATCCGCTCCGATCACCTCCATGCCCGCCTCTGCCAGGAGCCTCCCGACCCGCTCGTACCTCCCCGTGTGCTCGCTCAGGCCATGGACCAGGATCACCTCAGCCCTGGCGGGCGTCCCTGTGGCCGGCCACGATCGCACCAGTTGGTTGCCCACCCGGGGATGGGGCCGGGGCTCGGCGATGCTGGCTGCCTCCACTTCCGGCACTCTATCCCAGGAGGCGGTGCCGGAGAACCTCCACGATCCGGTCCAGATCGCCCGGGCCGTGCTCGGGGCGGATCGAGAGCGCCACTCCCCCGCCCAGCCCTTCCAGTGGACGGAGGCCGGCGACGCCATCGCTCTCACACCCCTCTGCCAGGGCGCGGGCGTCCCGGGGGGTGAGGATGGGGATGGTGCGGGCGAAGGGGGTGGCAGCCACCTTGAGCCCCCGGATCTGGGTCAACCGCCGGGAGAGGCGGATGGCCTCCTGGAGAAGCCGGCGGCCGGTCTCGGTTTCCCGGGGGGCGTCCAGGGGGTGGTGGGCCCGGTCCACGAACCCCACCACCTCGTCCGGAAGCGGCAGGTGCCCGGTTACCGCAGGATCGGCCTCCACCAGGCAGGGAACGGGAGGGAAGTGGTCCTCTACCACCCCCCAGCGGTTGGGCTGGGACACCAGCAATGGAGGGCGGACCGGCTCGCTCCACACGGTGTGCCCTCCCACCAGCACCCGGTCGCCCCTAGGCAGATCCGCCCACTGTCGATAGGGAACCTCCTCGGAGACGTCGACCGTCACCGATGGAAGGGGGGCCGCGCCACCCGGGCCGCCAGCCACCGTCCCCGTATCTCCACTTCGGCTGGAGCGTCGGCGGCAGCAGGCGGTGACAAATAGGCGAGGCCGATGCCGGTGTCGAGCATGGGGCTCAGGTTGCCGGAGGTGACCTCGCCCCCGGAGCTCCCGCTTCTCACCCGGTAGCCCGCTCGCGGGATCCCCCTCTCCTCCATCACGACTCCGGTGAGGCGGCGCGTCACCCCAGACTCCCTCTGGGCGGCCAGGCGCTCCTTCCCGGGAAAGTCGTGATCCCAGGAGACCGCGAATCCGAGACCTGCCTCCAGAGGGGTGGTGGTCTCGTCGATGTCCGCCCCCCAAAGGGCCAGACCCGCCTCCAGACGGAGGGTGTCGCGTGATCCCAGGCCGCAGGGGATGGCGCCTCCCTCCAGGAGGGCGTCCAGGAGCACACCGGCTCGCCGGGGATCGGTGCATATCTCTCCACCCGGCTCGCCCGTGTATCCGGTTCCCGCCCCCCGCTCGGTCTCTGTCTGGAACGTGCGGAACCGGGCCGGCTCCCGACCCGTCACCTGCTCGATGAGAGCAGGGGCCTCCGGGCCCTGGACTGCCAGCATGACCGTATCGTCCCGCAAGTCCCGCACCGTGGCTCCCCGGCGGGTGATCTCATCTGCCACGCGCGGGGAGTTGGCGGCGTTCGGCATGACCCAGAACTCATCCTCCTCCCACCGCCACACCACCAGGTCGTCCACGATCCCGCCCGACTCGTTGAGGAGCATCGTGTAGTGGGTGCGGCCCGGCTCGTAGCCGGAGGCATCGTTGGTGAAGAGGGAACGCAAGGCGGTGGGCGCCCCGTCACCCGAGACCGAGAGCCTTCCCAGGTGGGAGACGTCGAACACGCCCACCCTCTGGCGAACCGCCCGGTGCTCCTCCAGCACCGAGGAGTACTGCACGGGCATCTCCCATCCACCGAAGTCGACGAAGCGGGCGCCCAGGTGGGCGTGGCGGTCATGCAGCGGGGAACGCCGGGTCATCCAGTGCGGGTGCCGCGATCGTCCAGTCGGGTGATGATCGGCTTCCCCGGGAGGCGGCTGGGCGGCGGAACCTCGTCCAGGTGGTCGGGGTCGTCCAGGCCGTACTTGACCACAAGCTGGAGGTAATCCCTCTGGTACAGCAC
>JBKHJQ010000197.1:0-5400 GCA_046538055.1 Actinomycetota bacterium | reverse complement strand
GGATCGAGCCGTTCCCCCGCCCAGCGGTAGATCAGCTCCGTGGCCTTGCGGCTGCGGGCGAAGACGATGGTGGAGACGTCGTGGCGCACGAGGTCCACGAACAGGTCCGTGGCTTCCGCCAGGGCGGAGCGGCGGCGCCCTTCCTCGGGGTCGGTCATCTCCGGGTTCCACAGCACCACCCACTGCTCTCCCCGGGGGGAGTCGTCGTGGTCCACCACCTCCACGTCCATCCCGCACAGGGCCGCCGCCAGGTTCCCCGGGTTGCCGATCGTGGCGGATCCGAACACGAAGGTCGGCTCCGAGCCGTAGTGGGCGCACAGACGGCGCAGCCTCCGCAAGACCATCGCCACATGCGTCCCGAAGACGCCCCGGAGGGTGTGGAGCTCGTCCACGACGACGAAGCGGAGACGGTGGAGGAAATCCGCCCAGCGTCCGTGATGGGGAAGGATCCCCACGTGCAGCATGTCCGGGTTGGTGAGGATCACGCCGGCACTGCGCCGGATGGCGGCCCGTTGGTCGGTGGGCGTGTCGCCGTCGTAGGTGGCTACGTTCGTCGCCTCCATCGTCCACGACGAGAACGACCGGGCCTGATCCTGGGCCAGGGCCTTGGTGGGGTAGATGCACAGGGCAGTGGACTTGGGGTCCGCCAGAAGCGCCTCCGCCAGCGGTATCTGATAGCAGAGGGTCTTTCCCGCCGCCGTCCCCGCCACGATCACGGTGTGGCGGCCCCGGCGGATGTGGTCCAGGGCCCGAGCCTGATGGCGGTAGAGGCGCTCGACCCCCATCTCCTCCAGCCGGCGGGCCACCGGGGCCGGCAGCGGGACCGAGGGGTCGGCCCCGATGGCGGGGCGGGCGGGGAGGTGGCGCACCTCCACCAGCTCTCCCTCCAGGTCAGGAGACTCTCCCCACGACGCCGCCAGCCGGGCCAGATCCGTCACATCCCCAGTGTGCCACCACCCCCCGCCCGCGTCAGGTGGTCGCTTCGAAGGCTGCTTTGGTGCCCCGTTCCACGCCCGCCACCTGGTAGGCCTCGGATTCCTCCAGGGTCTCCTTCTCCAGCAGCGCCTCCGCCAGGGCGTCCAGCCGCTCCCTGTTGTCGACCAGGAGCTGCACCGCCTCGGCGTAGGCCTCATCCAGTATCCGCCGGACCTCGCTGTCCAAGAGCCGCAAGGTGTCCTGTGACACCTCGGGCCGGCCGAAGGGGTCCCGCTGCTGCTCGTCCAGGACCGAGACGGGCCCGATGGCCGGTGACATCCCCCATCGACCCACCATGCTGCGGGCTATCTGGGTGGCCTGCACCATGTCGCTCTCAGCTCCGGTGGAGGTGACGCCGAAGACCACCTCCTCGGCGGCCCTGCCCCCCAGCATTCCCACCAGCCGGCCGTACAGGTAGTGCGAGTCGTAGGCGTAGCGGTCCGACTCCGGGCTCTGCAGCGTCACTCCCAGGGAGCGGCCCCGGGGGATGATGGAGACCTTGCGGACCGGGTCGGCGCCCTCGCGCAGCATGCCCAGGAGGGCGTGGCCGCCCTCGTGGTAGGCGGTCCGGCGCCGATCCTCCTCACTCATCATGATCTGGCGCTCGGTTCCCAGCACGACCTTCTCCAGGGCGTCGCTGAAGTCGGACTGCTGCACCTTCTCGTGGCCGCGCCGGGCCGCCATCAGGGCGGCCTCGTTCACCAGGTTCCGCAGGTCGGCTCCCACCATCCCGGGGGTGGAGGAGGCGACCGTTCCCAGGTCGACCGACTCGTCCAGGGGGACGTTGCGGGTGTGGACCTCCAGGATGGCCTTGCGCCCCCTCTGATCGGGCGGCGATACCACCACCTGCCGATCGAACCGGCCCGGGCGGAGGAGGGCCTGATCGAGGATGTCGGGCCGGTTGGTGGCGGCGATGACGATCACGCCCTCCGATCCGGTGAACCCGTCCATCTCGGTCAGGATCTGGTTGAGGGTCTGCTCCCGCTCGTCGTGGCCTCCCATCGTGGTGGACCCGCCCCGGGAGCGCCCGAAGGCGTCCAGCTCATCGATGAAGATGATGGCCGGGGCGACCTTCTTGGCCTCGGAGAAGAGGTCCCGGACCCGGCTGGTGCCCACGCCCACCACCATCTCGATGAACTCGGAGGCCGCCATGGAGAAGAAGGGGACGTCCGCCTCCCCCGCCACGGCCCGGGCGAGCAGGGTCTTGCCGGTGCCGGGAAGGCCCGACAGGAGCACTCCCTTGGGAATCGCTCCCCCCAGCCTGGTGTACTTCTCCGGGTTGCGAAGGAAGTCGACGATCTCGACCAGCTCCTCCTCGGCGTCCTCGATACCGGCCACGTCCTGGAAGGTGGTGCGTTCCTTGCCCGCCTCATAGCGCTTGGCCCGACTGGATCCGAGACCGCCCAGCCCTCCCATGGCCGAGCCAGCCCGCCGGAATATGCGAAAGAAGATGTAGAGGAGAAGCAGGGTGGGACCGAAGCCGAACACGATCTGCTGCCAGAGAGGCGGCGGGGCATCGGCCGGCTCGGCATTGACCACCACTCCCTGCTCCTGGAGCCTCTGGAACAGGTCGTCCTCGGCGAAGGTGGGGCGCTCCGTCTCGAACTCGGTGAAGGTGGAGGGCTCCGGGGTGGCCGAATCCTCCGCCGGGGGCTCCACCTCCTCCCCGAACGTTCCCTGGATCGTGTCCCCGGTGGAGGTGATGGACTCGACGTTCCCGCCGTCGAGCTGCTCGATGAAGAACGTGTAGGGGACCCGCACCCGCTCGGGAGGGCCGAGCAGCCAGTCGGTGATCAACAGGTTGAGAGCGAGGAGGATCAGGGCGAGGATCCAGAAGCTCCTTCCCCCCGGCATCCTCCCCAGGGGGGAAGCGGATTCGTCCTTGTCGTCTTTGTCCTCGGGCATCCCCTCCACCCGCCAGCCGGGGGGATTCGCCTTGTCCTCGTCGCGGGATGGCCGAGATGTGCGGGTAGTCACTGTTCTCGTCTGAATCGTGGCACACGGAGGGGAATAGCGGAAGGGGAGAAGGGCTACTCTCGCCGGGTGAGCAACCGCGCCGTGCTGGAGATGCTGTCGGAGCTGGTACTCCTCACGACCCTGGAGGAGGAGAGCCCCCAGGCATTCAAGGTCCGGGCATACGAGAACGCCCGTTCCGCCATCGAGGGCGCCGGCGTGGACGTGACGACCATGTCCAAGGCCCAGCTCACGAAGCTCAAGGGGGTGGGTGGCTCCACGGCCGACAAGATCGTCGAGTATGTCTCCACCGGCCGGGTGGAGAAGCTGGAGCGACTCCGCCGTGAGTACCCGCCCGGGTTCGTGGAGCTGACCCGCATCCCCGGTCTCGGCCCCAAGACCCTGAAGCTCATCCGCTCCGAACTGGGGGTGGAGGACCTGGAAGGGCTGAGGGAGGCGATCGAGCACCAGCGCCTGCGGGAGCTCCCCGGACTGGGAAAGACCTCCGAGGAGAAGATCGCCCGTGCCATGGAGCGGCTGGGGATGCACGGCAAGGACCGCAGGACCCCCATCGTGGACGCCCTCCCCCTGGCGCGGGAGCTCACCCAGGAGCTGGCCGCCCTGGCCGAGGTGGAGGACGCCCGCTACTGCGGGAGCCTGCGCCGGTTCTCCGACACGATCGGCGACGTCGACATCGTCGTGGCCACCCGGCGGGCCCGGACCGTCATGGATCACGTGGCCGGGCACCGCCTCGCCACCGAGGTCGTGGCACACGGAGACACCAAGACCTCCATCCTCACCCGGGGCGGGTTGCAGGTGGATGTGCGGGCGGTGGCGCCGGAGGGCTTCGGGGCTGCCCTCCTGTACTTCACCGGCTCCAAAGCCCACAACATCGCCCTCCGCCAGCGCGCCATCCAGCGCGGCTGGCTCCTCAACGAGTACGGGCTGGGGGAGGAGGGGGCCGAGCCGGTGGCCGCCCGCACCGAGGAGGAGATCTACGCCGCACTCGATCTGCCCTGGATCGCCCCTCCCCTCCGGGAGGGTACCGGCGAGATCGAGGCGGCCGCCGCGGGGGAGACGCCCGATCTGGTGGAGCTGGAGGACATCCGGGGGGACCTGCACTACCACACGGACCGGTCGGGGGACGGGCGCTCCTCCCTGGAGGAGATGGTGAAGGCGGCGGTGGAGCGTGGCTACGAGTACGTGGCGATCACCGATCACGGGGAGGACCTGGCCATCAACGGCCTATCCCGCCAGGAGATGCTCGCCCACCGGGACGACATCCGGGACATGGAGCAGAGGCACGGGATCCGGTTGCTGTACGGCTGCGAGCTGAACATCGGGCCCGACGGCTCCCTCGACTACGACGCCGAGTTCCGATCGGGCTTCGAGTTCTGCGTTGCCTCCATCCACTCCCACTTCGATCTGGACGCCGAGGCTCAGACCGTGCGGATCCTGACCGCTCTGGCCGACCCGGCCGTGACCGCCATCGGCCACCTCACCGGGCGCTACATCGGCCGCCGGCCCGGGGTGGAGCTGGACGCCGCCGCGGTGCTGGAGGGATTGGCAGCGACGGGCGTGGCGCTGGAGATCAACGGCGCCCTGGATCGCCTGGACGCCACCGCCGACGTGGCGCGCCGGGCGGTGCAGGAGGGCGTCACCGTCACCATCTCCACGGACAGCCATCACGTCAGCGAGCTGCGCCGGATGGAGTACGGCGTGGAATGGGCCAAGCGGGGCTGGGTGCCGGCGGAGTCGGTGGCCAACGCCCTACCCCTGAGCCGGTTCGAGGAGTGGGCGGCCCGCAGGCATTGACGCCGCCTCCCTCCCGCCAGGATCCATGCCGTACCATGCCGGTGTGACCGACGATCTGGGATCCCTCTACCGGCTGGCCCGCGAGCAGGTCGAGTCGCTGGTCCGGTCCCTCACCCCCCAACAGCTGGAGGCCCCCGTTCCTGCCTGCCCGGGTTGGACGGTGCACGCCCTCGTCTCCCACCTGGCGGGTGTTGCCACCGACGTCATCAATGGACGTCTCTCCGGTGTCCCCGCTCCCCACCAGACCGCCGCCCAGGTGGAAGGGCGGGCCGGCACACCCACCACCGTGGTGCTCCGCGAATGGGAGCGAACCGGGTCGCAGATGGAGGCGCTGCTCGCCAAGTCGGGCGGGGGATCGGCTGCCCCGGTGATCGACGTGGCCGTGCACGAACAGGACATCCGGGGCGCCCTGGGCCTTCCCGGCAACCGGGAGGGGCCCCTCATCGACCTGGCCCTGGGCCGGTCCATCCCCCTGCTGGAGAGCCGGATCGAGAGCTCCGGGCTCCCCGGACTCAAGGTCCGGCCTGCGCCGGAGGCTCCTCTGATCGCAGGACGGGAGGAGGATCCGGTCACCCTGCGGGCATCTCGCTTCGAGCTCTTCCGGTCCATCTACGGGCGGAGAAGCCGCAGTCAGCTCGCCCATCGCCTGGAGGGAAC
>JBKHJQ010000196.1:0-5406 GCA_046538055.1 Actinomycetota bacterium | reverse complement strand
GTCCTGACCCGCCGCTTGCAGGCCGATCCTGAGCTGAAGGGCACGTCTCTCGTCATCTTCGATGAGGTGCACGAACGCAACCTCCAGACCGACCTGGGCCTCGCTCTCATCCTGGACGTGCGGCGATCACTGCGTCCGGACCTGAGGGTGATGGCGATGTCGGCCACGATCGACCCGGCACCCGTCTCCCAGCTCCTGGGAAACGCGGGGGTGATCGAGGCCCACGCCCGTTCCCATCCGGTGGAGTTGGTGTGGGATCCTCCGCCGCCCCGCTCCCGTCATTCGGAGGACCATGTGGCGATGGTGGTTCGGCGCGCCCTCGGCTCCACGGACGGGGATGTGCTGGTGTTCCTCCCCGGGATGGCTGAGATCCGTCGGGTGCGGGAACGACTGACGGATGTGCTGGCCGACGTGCGGATCCTGCATGGTTCCCTTCCCACCCAGGAGCAGGACCTGGCCATCGCTCCCTCCGATCCTCCCTTCCGCAAGGTCGTGCTGTCCACCGACATCGCCGAGTCGAGCATCACCGTGGAGGGGGTGTCCGTGGTGGTGGACTCGGGCCTGGCCCGGGCTCCTCGCTTCGATCCTCGCACCGGCATGACCCGCCTGCAGACGGTCCCCGTCTCCCGCTCGTCCGCCGAGCAACGCTCGGGGCGGGCGGGGCGGACCGGCCCGGGCGTCGCCTACCGCCTGTGGTCGAAGATGGAGCACGCCGCTCGCCGCCCCCATATCGACCCCGAGATCACCCAGGTCGACCTGACCGGGCTCGCCCTGGAACTGGCCGCCTGGGGAGTGAGCGACCCGTCCCTCCTCTCGTGGATCGACCCTCCTCCGGCGCCGGCCTGGAACGAGGCGATGAAGCTGCTGGAGACCCTGGGAGCGACTGAGGGCGGGACGCTCACCGCCACGGGCCGCCGCATGGTGGATCTGCCCCTCCACCCCCGCCTCGCCCGGATGGTCGTCGACTCCCCCGACCCGGCGCTGGGCATCCTCCTGGCGACCGTGATCGACCAGCGCGACCCGCTGGTGGGTCGCCCCGACGAGGTGCCGGTGGACGCCGCTCTCAGGATCCGGCTGCTGGCCGACCGGGCCGCGCACCACCCTGCCGCCCGGACCGGCATCCTCCATCACCTGCGGGAGGTCGCCTCCGATCTGGCCCGTCGCAGCAGGATCGACGACCTCTCACTCACTGACGTGGAGGGCGTCGGGCCGGTGGCGGCGCTCGCCTTCCCCGATCGCCTGGCCATCCGCCGGGGCAGCCCGGGCCGCTTTCAGCTCCGCACCGGCACCACCGCCGTGCTGCCGGCTTCCGACCCGCTGGCCGCCGAGGAGTTCCTGGTGGCGATCGATCTGGACGGACGGCGCAGGGACGCCCGTATCCGGCTGGCGGCCGCCATCAGCCGTGACGACGTCGCTTCCTCGTTTGCCCATGAGGTCGACGAGCGGCGCTCCCTGGTCTGGGAGGGCGACCGTCTGGTCGACCGCACCGAATGGCGCCTGGGCGGCATGGTGCTGCGGCGTTCGGATCAGCGCCCCGGCCCCGGCCCGTCCACCAGGCAGGCGCTGGTGGAACGTGTCGCCCGTCTGGGCATCGAGAGCCTTCCGTGGACGCGGGCGGCCCGTGACCTGCGCCGGCGGGTGGAGCATCTGCACCGCTCCCGGGGGGAGCCCTGGCCCGACTGGTCGGACCCGGCCATGGAAGCGCATCTCGCCGACTGGCTGGGGCCCCACCTGGCAGCGGCCACCGGCTGGGACGACGTCGAGGCCCTGGACATGCTGGCCGTCCTGCAGTCCGAGCTGGGTCACTCCCGCATTCAGGAGCTGCCCCGGGCCGCTCCCACCCACATCGCGCTGCCGTCCGGCAAGCGTGTCCGGGTGGACTACTCCCGGGACACCCCCACCGTGTCGGTCCGGGTCCAGGAGATGTTCGGTGTGGAGAAGACACCCACGGTGGGCGGCCAACCGGTCGTTGTGGAGCTGCTCTCACCTGCCGGCCGGCCCATCCAGATCACCTCCGACCTGGCCGGATTCTGGAGGGGATCGTGGCAGGAGGTCCGAAAGGAGATGGCGGGCCGCTACCCGAAACACCCCTGGCCCGAGAACCCTTCATCGTTTTTATGACCAAATCGGGGCGCCAGACGCCCCACTTCGGACATGAGAAAACCCCCCTCGCTTTCTCTGGTAGCAAACGGGGCGTTTGAGGGCACGTTTTGGTCATAAAAAAGCTCTAGAGGGTGGCGGCGGCGAGTTCGGCCAGGGGGGAGCGAATCGTGCGGTCCAGGGTCACATGGCCGAAGAGGTCGGTGCCCTTGAACTTCTCGATGAGGGCAGCCATTCCCCCGTAGGGGGAGATGTAGGGGTTGTCCACCTGGGAAAGATCCCCACAGAACACCACCTTGGAATTGCGGCCCATGCGGGTGAGGATCACCTTGAGAGTGGTCAACTCCAGGTTCTGAGCCTCGTCGATGATCACGAACTCGTCGGTTATGGACCGTCCCCGCAGATAGGTCACGGCCGCCAGCTCCAGCTCTCCTCGCACCAGGAGCTCCTCCACCGCTGCCTTGGCTCCGTCGGCACCACCCTCCGAGAAGAGGGCGTAGAGGTTGTCGTTGACCGCGGCCATCCACGGCGCCAGCTTCTCCGTCAGGTCGCCGGGCAGGAAGCCCACCTCCTGTCTCCCCACCGCCACCAGGGGCCGGTAGACACTCACCCGGCGATAGCGCTGCTGTTCCAGGACCTGCTCGAGGGCCGCGGCCAGGGCGAGGAACGTCTTGCCGGATCCGGCGTTCCCCATGACGGAGACGGCAGGAACGTCGGGATCCAGAAGGTGGTGGAGGGCGACGGTCTGGGGGAGGTTCTTGGGCTCCACACCGAAGGCCCGCACATGGGTGGGAACCCGCTCCACGATCGTGCGGGGGTCCGCCTCCACGACCCGGGCGAGGCCCGATCGGGACCTGCCCGCCCGCAGGACGACGAACTCGTTGGGAAGGGCCGGGACGTCGAGGGCCACCTTTCCCTCCTGGAAGAGACGGTCGATGGTGGCCGCGTCTGTCTGGTGCTCCCCTATCCCCGAATGGAGCTCATCCACCTGGACCGTGTCACCCCGATAGTCCTGCACCTCCACTCCCAGCTGGGCGCCTTTGATGCGGAGGCTGGCGTCCTTGGTGACGAGGACGGGGGAGCGGAGGCCGAAGCAGGTGGCGAGGATCCGGTGGTCGGGGGTGGTGGGGTCGAGAACCTTGGGCAGTCGCTCGGAGTCGATCCCGTTGATCTCTATCCGGAGGGTGCCGCCGGAGGGGAGGCGCACTGGCTCGCGCATCCCCCCGGGCGAGGATGCCCCCACCGACTCCAGGAGACGGATGGCGGCCCGGGCGTTGGCTCCCACCTCGTCGAGCCGCGTCTTCTTCTTGTCGAGTTCCTCCACCACCACGAGCGGCAGGACCACGTGGTGCTCTTCGAACCGCAGGACGGCGTGCGGGTCGGCGAGGAGGACGCAGGTGTCGAGGACGAAGGTGCGGGGCACGGGATGGTCTCCTGACTGGCCAACGTCCCTTCATCTTCATCCCTGCAGGGCAGCTAGCCAAGGACCCCGGGGGTGGGTGAACGAGACCCTCAGCCGGCCGGTCCAGCCCGAACGAGGAACGCCGCCATCTGCCCCCGTGTCACGACCTGGTCGGGGCAGTAGCGGTTGGTGCCGCACCCCACCGTGATTCCGGCTTCGGCAGCGGCGTTGATGTAGCTGCGGTGCACGGAGCCGGCGATGTCTCCGAATCTGTCATGAGGGGAGGGCTCCAGCCCCAGGGCCCGGCCCAGGAAGGTCGCCATCTCCGCCCGCGTGATGGGGCGATCCGGGCAGAAGCGATCGCTGGCGGGAGGATTGCATCCCTCGGTGACTCCGGCTCCGACCAGCGACTCGATGTCGCCTTCGAACACGGATCCGTCGTCGTCGGTGAAATGGTCGCCGTCGGCACCTTCCCACCCCAGCGCCCGGGCCAGGAATGCGGCCATCTCGCCGCGGGTGACAGAGGCATCAGGGCAAAAAGCGGTGCCCAGAGGGGGGTTGCATCCCACGGTTATCCCGCTGGCAGCCAGCTGCTCGACCTCCGATTGGAACATGCTGTCGTCGTCATCGTAGAAGCGCCCATCCCAGGCGCCCACCAGCCCCTGGGTGAAAGAGTGGGGCCAGTCGACCGCCGCCGGTCGGTAGGAAGGATGGGCGAACACCCCCACCGCCACCCAGATCCGCTCCCCGTCCCAATGGGTCCCGACCGAGACGAACGAATACCCCGTGCCGTCCAGGGTCCGTCGGTGAGGGGCGGATCCCCAGAAGGCGTCCAGGGTCTCCTCACACCAAGCCACGACTCCCGCCCGATCGGCCGAGGAGAGAGAGCCGGCGTAGGATGCCTCTCCGTAAAGTGTCCATCCGTCGGGAATGCCCGACGTTCGATCAGAGATGTCGTCGTGGCCCAGCTCCCCCCGGGCGGCCATGCGGGAGGCGTGGCGTGCCAGCTCGTCCTGGATCGTTCCCGACCACGACAGCGCCGCGCCGGCTCGCCTCTGGTTGAGCCGATCCACCACGCATGCCTCCGGTCCGGTAGGAGGGTCGCCTTCGTCTCCCACCGCCACCGAGGCAGGCCACAGGACGGCGAGGGCTATCAGCCCAATGAGCAGGTGACGCTTCTTCATGACGCCGACCTGAACCGGGACACGAACTGGGGGCTCTTCCAGAGATTGAACTCCCGGTGCGTCTCACGCCAGCCGAGCGGCCGGGTCATGCGCACCACCTTGTTGGGCCAGAGCCTGTGGCAGTGGACCTCACGTGCCCGGAAGGGAGTCCCGTGCAGGATGATCGAGGTGGGGATGGCGTAGAGGCCCTTTATCGGCTCTGCCGGATAGACGAAGAGTGCCTCCCCCCCTGGCCGGAGCACCCGCGCCATCTCGGACAGGGCCGTCTCCAGCGGGGGAATGTGCTCGATGGCATGGACAGAGACGATGGCGTCGAACGAATCGTCATCGAACTGGAGGCTCTCCGCCCTCATCGTCCGGACCCTATCGGAGTCCGCCACCTCCCGCGCCCGGGGGTTGGCATCGATTCCCACCACGTCGACGCCGCGTGCCGCCAAGCGCCGGGTCAAATGCCCGCTTCCACATCCCACCTCCAGCACCTTAACCCCGGGAGCGAGGGGTAGGAGTCGGTCCACCCTGTCCAGGTGGGAGGGATCCCAGCGATTGAGAAGGGCGTAGCGCCGCGAGTCGTACCCGCTCATGTGACCACTATCCGCTGCTCCAGGTGGGGAGCCACCCCGAAGTCACACAGCACCGGCCCGTCACCGGTCATGGCGACGTGGGTGACCGACGTGTTCTCGGGCGTGGCCAGCAGACGGGCTGCGGGAGCGGGATCACCCC
>JBKHJQ010000004.1:0-20947 GCA_046538055.1 Actinomycetota bacterium | reverse complement strand
TTTCTATCCGTACCCGTCCGAGGAGGAGGCGCTGACCGACGTCCTGCGCCTCTCCCGGGGCATGACCTACAAGGCGGCGGCGGCGGGTCTGGACCTGGGCGGAGGAAAGGCCGTGATCATCGGCGATCCCCGGACGGACAAGTCCGAGCGTCTCTTCCGCTCCTATGGCACCCTCGTCGACTCGCTGGGCGGCCGCTACATCACCGCCGAGGACATGGGGACCACCGCCGAAGACCTGACGACGGTTCGCCGGGAAACGAGATGGGCCCTCGGCCTTCCCGTGGCCGAGGGTGGTTCGGGGGATCCCTCTCCCGTGACGGCCCGGGGCCTCTTCGCCGCCCTGCGGGCCACGGCCGAGTACCTGTGGGGCAGCACCGACCTGGCCGGACGGCGTGTCCTGGTGCAAGGCGTAGGGAAGGTGGGAGCGGCCTTCGTGCGCCTCCTGGTGGAGGCCCGGGTGGAGGTGATCGTCACCGACTCCGAGGAGTCCGCCATCGACCGGGCCGTCGGTGACTTCGGGGTGAAGCCGGTGGACCCCGACGACGCCTACTCGGTTCCCTGCGACGTGTTCTCTCCCTGCGCCATGGGGGCGGTACTCAACCGGACCACCATTCCCAAGCTGGCGTGCGAGGCGGTGGTGGGATCGGCCAACAACCAGCTCGCCACAGAAGAGGACAGTGACCGCCTGGCAGAGCGCGGTGTCCTCTACGCTCCCGATTTCGTGGTGAACGCCGGCGGCCTCATCAACGTGTACGACGAGCTGCAGGGGTACTCCAAGAGCCGCGCCCTCCACCGGGTCGACTCGATCTACCACGCTACGCGCCGGGTATTCGAGACGGCGGACGAGCGAGGCATCACCCCCCAGGCCGCCGCCCTCCATGTCGCCGAGCGCAGGATCGAGGAGATCGGGGCGCTGGCTCGCCGCCGGGATCCCCGCTAGATGGAAGGAGACCTCGACTTGAGTATCACCCTCGACCACGAGACCCTGGGTCTGGAGGACAAGCAGGTCGTCGAGATGTACCGGTTGATGCTGCTGGCACGCCGGATGGACGACCGGATGTGGGCACTCAACCGGCAGGGACGCGCCCCCTTCGTGGTGGGATCCTCGGGACATGAGGCGATCCAGGTGGCATCGGCGATGGCTCTCGATCGGGACCTGGATTGGATGATGCCCTACTACCGGGACATGGGAGTGGCGCTGGCCTGGGGGATGCCGCCTCTGGACGTGTTCCTGGGTGTGTTCGCCCGCCGGACCGATCCCATGTCGGGAGGTCGCCAACTCCCCAACCACTGGTCGGATCCCGACAGGCGCGTGCTCACCCAGTCCTCCTGCATCGGCACCCAGTACCCTCACGCCGCCGGGATCGCCCACGGCCTCAGAATCCAGGGCCTGCCGGGTGTGGTGGCGGTGTACGGCGGGGAGGGCTCCACCTCGGAAGGAGATTGGCACGAAGCGATGAACTGGGCGGGCATCCACCGGCTCCCGGTCCTGTTCATCATCGAGAACAACCGCTATGCCATCTCGGTGCCAACCCATGAGGAGGTAGCGGGCAGCCTGGCGGTTCGGGCCGAGGGCTACGGGTTCCCGGGAGTGACCATCGACGGGAACGACCCGCTGGAGGTGTACCAGGCGGTGAAGGAGGCGGCCGACCGGGCTCGAGCCGGGGACGGCGCCACCCTCATCGAGGCAGAGACCTACAGGTACTACGCCCACACCTCTGACGACGACGACCGGCTCTATCGCAGCCGGGAGGAAGTGGAGCAGTGGAGACGCCGCGACCCCGTGCAGGCCATCCGCCAGTACCTCATCGAGCAGCGGCTGTTGAGTGAGGCAGAGGAGAGGATCATCGACGAAGAGGTGGTCTCCGAGCTCTCACGGGCAGTGAGTGAAGCCGAGTCGGCGCCCCGGCCCGACGCCCCCTACGCCCGCGTGTATGCCCGCCCGCTGGAGCCGTCCGAACCGGTGACCGCACCGGCGACTCCTCCCGAGGGCCCCAGCGTGAATCTCATCACCGCCATCAACCGAGCGATACACGAGGTCATGGACACCTACGACGACACGGTCGTCTTCGGCGAGGACGTGGCCGGCCGAAAGGGAGGTGTGTTCAAGGCCACCCAGGAGATCACCGAGCGCTTCGGCGAGGAGCGCTGCTTCAACACACCCATCTCCGAGTCGATGATCGTGGGGGCCGCGGTGGGGATGGCCGCATCGGGGCTGCGCCCGATCCCCGAGATCCAGTTCGCCGACTACATCCATCCCGCCTTCGACCAGATCGTCTCCGAGGCGGCCCGCATCCACTACCGCTCGGACGGCCGTTGGACATGCTCGATCGTGATCCGCACACCGTTCGGGGCGGGTATCCACGGAGCGCTCTATCACTCCCAGTCGATCGAGGCGTTCTACGCCCATGTCCCCGGGCTGAAGGTCGTGGTCCCCTCCACCCCCGCCGACGCCAAGGGACTGCTCTTCGCGGCGGTGGACGATCCCGACCCCGTCCTGTTCCTGGAGCCCAAGAAGCTGTACCGCCTGGCCAAGGGGCCCTACCCGACGGGAGAGTGGAAGGTCCCCCTGGGACGGGCGGCACTGCGCCGGGAGGGACGGGATCTGACGATCGTCGCCTACGGGGCCATGGCCCATTTCGCCGACGAAGCGGGCGAGCGCCTGCAGGGCGAAGGGGTGGAGGCCGAGGTGATCGACCTCCGCTCTCTCAAGCCCCTGGACTGGCCCACCCTGGAGGCTTCGATCCGCAAGACCTCACGGGCGCTGATCGTCCACGAGGACAACGAGTTCGTGGGCTACGGGGCGGAGCTGGCCGCCCAGATCGCGGACAAGACCTTCGAATGGCTGGATGCTCCCGTGCGTCGCTACGCCCTGGGCGACATACCGGCCATGCCCTACGCCCAGGAACTGGAGGAGGCGGCTTACCCAACCGTGGACGGGATCGTGGAGCACGCCCTGGCCGTGGCCCGCTGGTAGCCGGCGGCCAAACCGTTTTCGCGCATCGACTGCGGCCTATAGGCCGCAGTCGATGCGCGAGAACGGGTGGGGGCGGGTCGCCCTAACCTGGAGGCGATGTCGCTGATCTCCCACCTCTCCGACCTGGTCGGGAGCGCCTTCGCCGGGATGGGACTCGACCCCGCTCTGGGGACGGTCGTCCCCTCCAACCGCCCGGAGCTGGCCCAGTACCAATGCAACGGGGCGATGGCGGCGGCCCGGACCGCCGGCCGTCCTCCCCGGGAGATCGCCGAGGAGGTGGCGGCCCGGCTGCGAGATGCCGGGGAGCTGGAGGAGGTGGGCGTGGCCGGCCCCGGCTTCATCAACCTGACGCTCACCGACGCCGCCCTGGCGGGCTGGCTGCAGCGCGCCGCCGACGATCCCCGGCTGGGAGTCGAGACCGACCCGGATCCCCAGACGATCGTCGTCGACTACGCCGGTCCCAACGTCGCCAAAGCCATGCACGTCGGGCACCTGCGGGCCACGATCATCGGCGACTGCCTGGCGCGGATGCTCGACTTCCTGGGGCACAAGATCATCCGGGACCCCCACTTCGGGGATTGGGGCCTGCAGATGGGGTTGGTGATCGCCGAGCTGGAACGACGCCACCCGGACTGGCCCTATTTCGATCCCGACCATGAGGGCCCCTACCCGGAGGAGTCGCCGGTCACCCTGGAGGATCTCCAGGAGATCTATCCGTCGGCCGACGCCCGAGCCGGAGAGGACGAGCATTTCGCCGCCGCCGCCCGGGAAGCGACCGTCAAACTGCAGAGGAAGTCCCCCGGGTACCTCGCCCTGTGGCATCACATGCGTCGGGTATCCCTCGAGGCTCAGAGGAGGAACTTCTCCGACCTGGGGGTCGACTTCGACATCTGGCACGGCGAGTCGGACGTGGCCGACATGCTGGAGCCACTGGTGGAGCGCTTCCGGGAGGCGGGAGTGGCCGAGGAGTCCGATGGCGCCCTCATCGTGCGGGTGAACGAGCCGGACGACAACCGCGAGCTCCCTCCTCTCATCCTCGTGAGCCGCACCGGCGGGTACCTCTACTCCACCACCGACGTGGCCACCGTCTGGTATCGGGCCGAGCAGCTCGGAGCCGACCTCACCCTCTATGTCGTGGACGCTCGCCAGGCCGACCACTTCATCCAGGTATGGCGGGCGGCCCGCAAGGGAGGGGTGGCCGGCGCCATGGGCATGGAGCACATCCGCTTCGGCACCATGAACGGCCCCGACGGCAAGCCCTTCAAGACCCGTGCGGGCGGCGTCGTGTCACTGCGGGACCTCATCGACATGGTGGAGAGGGCGGCCACCGCCCGCCTGGACGAGGCCCGGATCGCCACCGACTACCCGGCCGAAGAGCGGGCCGCCATCGCCCATATGGTGGGGATCGCCGCCCTCAAGTTCGGAGACCTGCACACCAACCGCACCTCCGACTACCTCTTCGACCTGGAGCGCTTCTCCTCCTTCGAGGGCAAGACCGGCCCCTACCTCCAGTACGCCGCCGTGCGGATCCGCTCGCTCCTGCGCAAGGCGTCGGCCGCGGGAATCGAGGACGGATCGATCCTGCCCGCGTCCGCGGAGGCCGAGAGGAACCTGATGCTCGACCTCCTGAGCCTGCCCGAGGTGGTGGGCAGGGCGGCGCAGCTCCGGTCTCCGCACCTCCTGGCCGAGTACGCCTACGAGCTGGCCGGCACCTTCAATCGCTTCTATGACACCTGCCATGTGCTCTCCCAGTCGGACCCGGCCCGGCAGGCGAGCTGGTTGTCACTCTCCCGGGTCACTCTGGCTGCTCTGGTCCGCTCCCTGGACCTTCTCGGGATCAACGTACCCGACCGGATGTGACCCATGAGCCCTCTCATCCGACCCGCGGAACGACGCGACGCCGACGTGATCGCGGCGTTCACCACGGACACGTTCTCGTGGGGTGACTACGTCGGCGAGGCCTTTCTGGACTGGCTGGACGAGCCCGCCACCCAGGTGGCGGTGGCCGCCGACTCCGACGACCGACCGGTGGCGATCGCCCGGGTGCGCATGCTGAGCGATCGGGAGGGATGGCTGTCAGCCGCCCGGGTCCACCCCGATCATCGGCGTCGGGGATTGGGATCCGCCCTCAACGACTGGTGCGTGGGCTGGGTGGAGTCCCGGGGCGGGGCGGTCGTCCGCCTCCAGATCGAGGAGTGGAACGACGCGGCCATCAACCAGGTGGAGGGACTGGGTTACCGCCCTGTCGCCACCGTCGTCAATGCCGACCGGGCCGTCGCCGACACCGGGATCGAGCCCGCCACCAACGGGGGCCGCCGCAAGCGTGCGGAGGAGCGCCTGGACCGGGCGCCGCGGGCGGAGGCGGAGGGGGCCTTCATCGCCTGGTCGACCTCGGAGCTGGCCCGGGCCGCACACGGTCTCTACCCGGTGGAGCCGTGGGCATGGCGGCGGATGATCCAGGATGACGCCCGGAGGGGACAGACCTGGTTCTGCCCCTCGGGATGGGTTATGGCCGAGCAAGGGGATGAGCGGCTGGTGGTGAGGTGGATGGTGGCGACGCCCGAGGATGCCGGACAGCTCGTGCGGGCGACGGTGGACCTGGCCCAGGAGCGAGGGTCGCCCGGAGTCCATCTGGTCGTTCCCTCGCTGGAGTGGATGGCCGATGCCCTCTCCCACAACGGTTTCCAGTCCCATCCCTCCCTCATCTTCGAGAAGCCTCTCTGAAGTCGACCCGCCAAGCCGAAAACGGTTCAGAGCAGGATCATCGTGGCCACCGCCCAGATGAAGTACATGAGGGGGATGTCACCGTCGGCCGCCATGGCTGCGCCGAACCCACCGGTCCGGGTCCACCAAGCCAGCGGAACCGCCACCAGCGGCACCACCGTCATCCCGGACTGGGCGGCCGCTTCCACCACCTCACCCGCCACCTGGAACGGGACCGGGAGCTCCACCAGGTACTCCTGGGTCAGGTTCCGTACGACCAGGAGCAGCAAGCCGACCACCACCGACGCCAGCATCCGGGCAAGCAGGACGTGAGTCTCGTTGTACCCCACCAGCCGCCGGTTCCGGCCCAGTGGCCCCTCTGAGGCCACCCCCAATGCGAAGCCTCCCAGGATGCCGATCACCAGGCTGGAGCCGAGCATGGCACCGGTGGACAGGTCCAAACCGATGGATACCAGCTCGAAACCGTCCAGCAGCACCGCGATAGCGAGGCCGAGCAAGGCGCTTCCCACCACGACCAGCCCGACGTCGAGCATGGTTCCCAGGGCACCCAGGGCCAGGGCTACTCGCTGTCGGGCGGTGGACGTGCCGGCACGAGGCGGTGTGGTCATCAGGGGGGACCTTACCGGGACCTCCCGAAGGGGTACCCCTCCTGGGCCAGTGCCTCCCGGTACAGCTCCACCGGGTGGGCCACCCGGTACCAGTCCGACAGGTAGCGGCGGAGCTGCATCTCGCAACCGGGATTGGCGGAGGCGACCAGCGTCGAGCCGGAGGCGTCGACCTCTTTGGCTTTGCGCCGCCCCAGCTCCTCCGACGCCTGCGGCTGGGTGAGGGAGTAGATCCCCGCCGCCCCGCAGCACATACCGGACGGGTCTACGTCGACGGGCCTGTACCCGGCTGCGGCCAGGATCCCCCGGGGGGCGCGGGTCTCGCGCTGGGCGTGGCGGAGATGGCAGGGATCCTGAACGGCTACCGGTCCCCGGTCCTGGTCCACCGCCGGAAGATGCCCTTCCTCCAGGAGGCGGGCTACCACCATCGTCACGTCCCTGGCCCTGGCTCCCAGCTCCGCGCCTTCCGCGCCTGCCCAGTGCCGGTACTCGGACATGTGAGCGGAGCAACCGGCCGCGGTGGCCACCACCACGTCCGCCGCCCGGAAGGCGGCCACGTTCCGCTCCGCCAGTCGCCGGGCATCGGCCACGTCCCCATCGTGGGCAGCGAGGGCGCCGCAACAGGTCTGTGCCTCCGGAACGACCACTCGATAGCCGGCCGCAGACAGCACGTCGATTGTGGCTTCCTGCACTTCCCCGAACCAGGGATCCATCACACAGCCGGCCAGAAGAGCTGCGGTTCCCAGGGTCCCGGATCCGGCCACCAGGCGACCGTTCGCCCTGCCAAGCGGGCGGAGGCCGCGCAACGGGCCGGACAGTGCCTCCGGCAGCATCCGATCCAGGCGCAGCGACCGGAGCAGCCGCATCCCCGTGGTGACAAGGCGCATCAGCGACCGGTTGGGGAGGACCCATCCCAGGAGGAGATGCCGGATCCGGCGGGCGCTGTCGGAGCGCTGGGCGGTCACCTCCGCCCGGGCACCCTCCATAGCCCGGCCGAACGGAACCAGGCTGGGACAGACCGCCTCACACGCCCGGCACTGCAGGCAGAAATCCATCATCTCCGCGAACGTGCCATTCACCTCCAGCTCCCCGGAGGCGACGGCACTCATAGCCATGAGCCGGCCCCGGGGCGAGGCGGTGTCCAGGCCCGTCAGCCGGTAGGTGGGGCAATGCGGGAGGCACAGCCCGCACTCCACGCACGCAGAAAGCTCCTGGCGGGTGGGATGAGCGTCGGTCACCCAGGCCATCACAGCCCTCCCGGAAGGCGGCCCCGCTCCAGGATCCGGGCCGGGTCGAAGGCGGCTATCACCCGGCGCTGGAGGTCGAGACCGGCGGGCGGCGTCCCCCAGGGATCGGCGGAGGAGCTGCCCCGCAGCCTCACGACAGACCCGCCGGCCCTCTCCGCCCATCCGCGCAGATCGGCAATGTCGAAGGCCGACGCCACCCCGAAGCTCACCTCCCCCACGCCCAGCTGGGCGACGAACGGGGAACCGTCCGGGATCCGCTCCACCGCCGCCTCCATCGCACCGGGAGGGACTCTGAGCGACCACACCACCTCCCCCTCCGGGGGATCCGGGTACTCCAGGCCTTCCCGTTCCTCCCCTCCCAGCCGGCGCACCTGATCCTCCACCTCCCGTTCCGTACCCGAGAGGAGAACCCTCAGGTCGGTGCGGGTCTGGAGGACGGCGCGGGGCCGGTGCACCGCCGATGGGGCGGGTGGTTCCTCCAGGACCACCGTCCGTGTGGCTTCCGTGAGGGGCCACAGCTTGAGACACAAGGACGTGATCACCCCCAGGGACCCGAACGATCCGGCGAAGAGCCGGGGCAGGTCGTAGCCGGTGACGTTCTTCACCACCCGGCCCCCACCCTTGACGGGACGGCCGTCGCCGGTGACGGCCTCCACTTCGAGGATCCGGTCCCGCGTGGGCCCGTAGCGGAGGCGGGCGTAGGGCGAGGTGGATGTGGCCACCACGCCTCCCACCGTTGCCGCCCCGGCCTGCTCGGGAAGTATCGCGCTCTGTCTCCCGGCGCCGAGCTCTTCCTCCAGGCCGCCCACGGGAGTGCCGGCACGCACCACCACGGTCAGGTCGTCGGGCTGCCAGTCGACGATGCCGGTGAGGTGGGCGGTGGACACCACCAGGTCGTACTCCCCCGGGTGACAGCCCATGTCCCGGTGGGTTCCGCCGCCCCAGATGGCTACCTGCAGCCCCTCCCGGGTCGCCCCCGCCAGGAGCTCGGAGAGTTCCTCGGAGTCGTCTGGGGCAACCACCTCCACACCTTCCGGCATCCCTGCAACTGCGGCCATGCCGCCGACGGCCTTGGCACTCACACCCACGCTCCGTCGGGAACGGGGCGGCTCCCCAGATCGAAGCAACGGGAGCCGAGAGGGAGGACCTTGGTGGGGTTGAACACACCTTCGGGATCGAAGCACTCTTTGACGCGAGCCTGAGCGTCCAGGTCGGTCTGCGTGAAGAGCAGGGGCATCATGTCGCGCTTCTCCAGCCCGATCCCGTGCTCTCCAGAGAGCACGCCGCCTCGTGAGACACACACCTCCACCATCTCCTCGGCAGCGCGATGCACGCGGTCGACCTCGTCGGGATCGGAGGAGTCGAAGGCGATGATGGGGTGGAGGTTGCCGTCTCCGGCGTGGAAGACATTCATCATCACCAGGTCGTAGCGGTTGCCGATTTCCTGGATCTCGGCCATCGTCTCGACCAGGCGGGTACGCGGCACCACCGTGTCGTGGAGGTAGTAGTCGGGCGCGGTCTGGGCGACTGCCCCGAAGGCGGACTTGCGGCCCTTCCACAGCATCGCCCTCTCGTCCTCGTCGGCGGCGACCTGGATCTCGATCGCCCCGCTTTCGGAGGCCACACGGGCAACCAGCTCGGCTTCCGCCTCCACGGCGGCCGGTTCACCCACCACCTCTGCCAGGAGGAGCGCGGCCGCATCCACCGGGAGGCCGGCCCGGAGCCAGTTCTCCACCGCCACCGCCATCCGCTGGTCCATCATCTCCAGAGCGGCGGGAACGACACCGGATGCGATCACCCCGGATACGGTGGATGCCGCCGCCTCGACGCTGTCGTAGGCGAGAAGCAGGGTCCGCACGTCAGGAGGATCGGGCATCAGGCGGACCAGCACCCGGGTGACCAGCCCCAGGGTCCCCTCTGAGCCCACCATGACGCCTCGCAGGTCCAACCCCGGAGGATCGGGGGCGGCCGAGCCCAGCGTGACTATGCCGCCGTCGGCCAGGACCACCTCCACAGCCAGGATATGGGCCACGGTGCTCCCCTCCGCCAGGCAATGGGGGCCGCCCGAGTTGTTGGCCACATTCCCCCCGATCGTGCATACCGCCTGCGAGGAGGGGTCGGGAGCGAAATGGAGCCCGTGGGGACCGGTGGCCGTGGACAGATCCAGGTTGATGACCCCGGGACCGACCCAGGCGCTGCGGTTGACGGGGTCGACCTCCTCGATCGAGTCCATCCGCTTGGTGGAGACCACGATTCCGCCTTCGGTGGGGACGGCGCCCGCCGACAGCCCGGTTCCGGCACCCCTCGGCACGATGGGGACGCCATGACGGGAGGCGGTCTTGACGATCTCGGAGACCTCGGCGGCGGTCTCGGGGAACACCACTACCTGGGCATTGCCCCGGGCGGCTCCCCCGTCGGAGGAGTACAGGCGGAGAGCG
Organism: Actinomycetota bacterium; assembly: GCA_046538055.1. GTDB lineage: Bacteria > Actinomycetota > Acidimicrobiia > Spongiisociales > ZC4RG35 > ZC4RG17. The sequence continues at coordinate 10,956 of JBKHJQ010000004.1, read as the reverse complement.
AACCGGTCCACGGTGACCCGGTCCTCTCCCAGTACTGCCACCAGATCTTCTGTCAGGCCCATGACCCGATGATACGAGGAAGGCCACCGGACGCCACGAGCCGGGACCTACGATGAGGAGATGACCTCGCCCTCACCCACCTCCGATCAGCAGACCTGGCGGGTTCTCGCCCATGCCTCGGCTCTCATCCAGTTCATCGGCATCCCCTCGTTCGTGGGACCCCTGGTGGTCTGGCTTGTGCGCAGGGAGGACGAACTGGTGGAACCGCACGCCCGCGAGGCGCTGAACTTCCAGCTCTCACTCATCATCTACTTCGGGGCCATGGTGCTGATCGGGATCATCGCCGCCATCACGATCGTGGGGTTGCTGCTGGTCCCTTTCCTGATCGTGATCGGCCTGGTGCTCGTCGTGGCCGAGGTGGTGTTCGCCATCCTCGCCTCCCTGGCTGCATCCCGGGGCGAGATGTACCGGTATCCGATGAACCTGAACCTGATCAAAGGCTGAACGGCTGCGGTGTCGACCCGGCCCGGTCGCAGCCGGTGCTGCGTTCTGCCTATTAAGTAGTAGGTCGCTCACCTCGTGGCGGGCTGACCCCTATTCACCACGGTTCGGTGAATACGCGGTTCGTGGTCCCGGAGGAATGCTGATGGTCCGAGCGGTACGTAGAACGCATGACGTAATACGTAGTACCGCCCGATGCCCGGTCCCGGTGCCCGCCAGCCAGCTCCTCACGGAGCGCCCCAGCCGCCGCCGCCGGGGGTGAGGATCAGGAGGCGATCTCCCGCCTCCACATCCACGGTCGTCTTGGCCGGCAGGCGCCGGCGGTCGCCGTTCCGGTGGATGAGCCAGTCCTCACCGGCGGCACCCGGCTCGCCTCCCCCCAGACCCCAGGGACGGAGACGGCGACGCTCTCCCATCAGGGAGACCGTGGCCGGTTCGTCGAACAGGAGCTCTCGCTGGATCCCGTCACCACCCCGGTAGCGTCCCACCCCTCCGCTCCCGCGCCGGAGGGTGGTGCGCAGGACCCGGAAGGGGTAGTGGGTCTCTATCGACTCCCGAGGCGTGTTCTTGGTGTTGGTCATGCCGGTGTGGATGCCGGACTGGCCGTCCCGTCCCGGCCGGGCCCCCTGTCCGCCGGCGACGGTCTCGTAGTAGGCGAACCGGTCGTTGCCGATCAGGCAGTTGTTCATGGTCCCCTGCGACGCGGCCGGGACACGTTCGGGGGCGGCTCCGGCCAGCGCCCCCAACAGGACATCCGCGATGCGCTGGCTTGTCTCCACGTTCCCCGCTGCCACCGCCGCCGGGGGTTGGGCCGACACCAGCGAGCCCGGGTCGGTGTGCAGGCTCACGACCCGGTAGCACCCACCGTTGGCGGGGATGGTGGGATCGGTGGCCACCCTCACCGCGTAGTAGAGGCACGAACGGGTGACGGCTTCGGGAGCGTTGAAGTTGGCGGGGATCTGGGCGTGGGTGCCGGCGAAGTCGGCCCGCAGGCTCCCCCCGTCGATGACCACCACCACCCGGATGGGGATGTCGCGCTCACCCCATTCCATGGCGTCCTCGAACCTGTAGGTCCCGTCGGGCAGTGACTCCAGCGCCGCCCGCATCCTTCGCTCCCCGTAGTCCAGGAGCTCTGAGGCGACCAGCCCGAACCGGTCGGCTCCCCCGTCATCCACCAACTCGGTGACGCGCCGCGCCGCCACCTCGTTGGCACCCATCTGCGCCGAGAGGTCTCCCCTGCGCTCGGCCGGGGTGCGGGTGGCCGCCAGGAAGGGCTCCAGGAAGTCCCCCAGCCATTCCCCGTCCCGGGCGCAGACCATGGGGGAGACCACATGACCTTCCTGGTCCAGACGGACGGCGTGGGCGGGCATGGAACCGGGCGCCTCGCCTCCCACGTCGGCATGATGGGCCCGGTTGCCCACCCAGGCCACATGCCGGCCGGCCACGAACACTGGCTTCACCAGGGTCAGGTCATTGAGGTGGGTACCACCGAAGAAAGGGTCGTTGACCGCGTACTGCAGCCCCGGTTCGGGATCGAATCGCTCCAGAACGGCGGCCACCGACGCCGGCATCGCCCCCAGGTGGACCGGGATGTGCTCGGCCTGGGCGAGCATCTCCCCGGCGGGGGTGAAGAGAGCGGCCGAGCAGTCGGCCCGTTCCTTGATGTTGGGCGAGAAGGAGGTTCGCCGCAGCACGGCCCCCATCTCCTCCGCCACCGACGAGAGCTGATTGCGAGCCACTTCCAGGGTCACCGGGTCGATCATTCCCAGGTCACCTCCACGGTTCCATCGTCGGCCACCACCGCCCGGTCACCGGGCCCCAGCACCGTGGTTCCCACTTCCTCCTCGATCACGGCCGGACCCTTCATCTGCCAATCCGCCGGAAGATCGGATCTCCACCAGATCTCCGCCTCGGTCTCCTCCCCCGACATGATGACGCCTCTACGCCGCGGCCGGGGAGGGGATCCCCTCCCGACGGCCGGCAGATCCTCCCACCGGAGCAGGGGCCTTCCCTGGGCAACCGCCCGCACCGTGACTACCTCCACCGGATCCTCGGGACGGGCGAACCCGTTGATCTCGGCGTGGAGCCGGTGGAACCTCGCCACCGCATCCTCCCATCCCTCTCCGTCTTCGACGGGCACCGCTATCTCGTGGGCCTGACCCCGGTAGCGCATGTCGACCCGGCGGCTCCGCTCCACCGGTGCCCCGCCGTGGAATCGCCGGTACTCACGATCGACCTCCCCCCCCACCTCGGCCACCGACTCCCGGAAGCCTGCCGGACCGGTCAGGAGGACGGAGCGGGCGCCGTCCCGTCGGGGCGGCGCCATCAGGAGGCCCAGGGCGGAGAAGACCCCCCCGTGTGGGGGGATGGCGACCCGGGCCATGCCCAGCCGCCGGGCCAGTGCCGTGGCATGCAGGCCGCCCGCGCCCCCGAATGCCACCAGAGTCGCCGGTCGTGGATCCGCTCCCTGCTCCACCGACACATTCCGTATAGCCCGGCTCATGTGAGCCTCCACCACCTCCAGCATGCCCTCCGCCGCCGCCCGGGGAGTGAGACCGAGCCTGTCCGCCAGGGCAGCCACGGCCCGACGGGCCAGCTCCGGATGGAGGCGGAGGGTCCCTCCCAACCTGCCCCCGGGGTCGATCCGGCCCAGGCTGAGGTGGGCGTCGGTGACCGTGGGCTCGCTGCCTCCCCGGCCATAGGCGGCCGGCCCGGGTGACGCCCCGGCGCTGCGGGGACCGACCCGAAGCGACCCGCCCGGATCCACCCATCCCACGCTCCCTCCCCCTGCTCCCACCGTGTGGACGGCCACCGACGGCATGCGGCACACGAACCCGGCCACCTCCCGCTGGTAGGCGATCTCGGGTCGCCCCGCTTCTATGCGACAGACGTCTGTCGAGGTCCCGCCCATGTCGAACGTGACCAACCGGGAATACCCCCGGGCCCGTCCCATCTCCGACGCTGCGACGACGCCCCCCGCAGGCCCCGACAGGAGCAGGGCGGCTGCCAGCCCGGACGCCTCCTGCACTTCCATCAAACCCCCGGACGACCGCATCACCTGGATGCGGTCGGCCACCCCGCCAGCTTCCTGGGACAGAGCCGAGAGGTAGCCACCTACCCGGGGCTGGAGGTAGGCGTCCAGCACCGTAGTCGAGGTCCGCTCGAACTCCCTGAACTCGGCCGCCACTCGATGTGACAGGCTCACCGCCACGTCCATTCCCTCCAGCGCCCGGGCCAGGCTGATCTCGCCGTCGGGATCGGAGAAGGAATACGCCAGGGCTACCGCCACCGACTCCGGATTCCTCTCTGCCACCCATCTGGCTGCCGCCTCCGAGTCCTCTACCCCCATCCTGTCGTCGCGGGCCACCAGCGGCCGGGGACGATCGGCGAAGCTGTCGTAGAGGGAGGGTCGGTCCTGGCGGCCTATCTCTATGACGTCCTCGAATCCGGGATCGGTGAGCAGGACGGTGTCGGCCCCTCGCCGCTCCAGGAGGGCGTTGGTGGCCACGGTGGTCCCGTGCAGGAGGGTGGTCGCCTTCTCCGGGGCGAGCCGGCCCGCCCCCGCCACCACGCCTTGGCTCTGATCGGAGGTGGTGGGGACCTTGGCGATGGTGACACCACCGGGACTCCACGCCACACAGTCGGTGAAGGTGCCGCCGACGTCCACCGCCACTACCGAGGGGTGATCGCTCATCGAACAGATCGTACGTCGGCCACCGCTACGCTCCCACCATGCCTGTCTCCTCCGAGCCCACGCCAAATCCCAACGCCATGAAGTTCACCGTGGGCGAGCCGGTGGGCGGACCAGCCACATTCACCACGGACGGGGAGGTGGACGACCCCACCGCCGCCCAACTCCTGGACATCGAAGGGGTGGTGAGTGTGTTCATGACCGCCGACTTCGTGACCGTGACCAAGTCGGCCGAGGCGGACTGGGAGACGATCACCCCCCAGGCGGTGGCGGCCCTGGAGAGCCGCTTCGGCTGAGTCGTCGACGACCCGCCTCCACCAGGTCCGCCACGCCCCCCGCCAACCCGGTAGGGAGCCGCTCGGTGTCGAACCATGCCACTTCCTCCGACTCGTCGCTGACGACGGGTGGAGCCGCATTGCACACGGCCAGCATCTGCAGATCCAGGTGCCACACCCCGGGACGGCACGGAGCCCGATGCCGCGACAGCCTCAGGGGAGATGGATCCAGGCGCCCCACCAGACCCGTCTCCTCGGCCATCTCCCTTCCCGCCGCCAGGACGACCGAGTGATCGGAAGGCTCGAAGTGCCCTCCGGGCTGGACCCACAGCCCCATCCTCCCGTGCAATACCAGGCACACCTCACGACCGTCACCTGTCATCGGAAGGGCCGAAGCGGTGAAATGAGCAGGGTCGCCAGCCCGGGTGAGAAGGCTGGCGTCCGTGGCCAGGGCCGACCATGACGCCCGCCGGGTGGCCGACTCGGGGTCCGCTTCCGGCCACAGGGAGACCGTGTATTGGACGTCCTCGCGTAGATCCTCCATCACCGACGGAAGGCTAACGCCCTCCCTCCTCTGTCTCCGATAGCGGTCCGACACTCCATGTCAGTCCGGCCGGGTCGACCCACTCCTCACCGGCGGACGCCTCCTGATCGTTCTCGTGGTCCGGCTGAAGCGCGACGAGTTCGGGGGGGTCCGCCCGGGAGGGGCCTTGGGCGACCGCCCAACCACCGTCCTCCCCCAGCTCGACCTCCACCTCCCAGGCCTCCGCCTCCAGACGCTGATAGGGCTCCTCGCCGGAAGCCGCCAGCCGTCGGACGACAACCGTGACGTGCATTCTGTCGGAAGCGAGCCACTCCAGTTCCCAGGCCCGTGCCCACTCCACGAAGGACCGATCGCCTCCGGGATCGTCCCGTGTGAAGAAGTCGACCACGAACCACTCCGCCACCGCCACCGCCGACCTCTCCACCGACTCCACCGGAAGCGCCATCAGGTCCGCCTCGGTCCAGGTGGGATGGGTCTGTTCCGCCCGGGGAGGGATGGTGGCAGGAACCGTGGAAGAGGGTGGGGAAGCCAGGGTGGGGGAGGTGGACGCGGTGGGGGAGGTGGGCGCGGTGGGCGGCGGAGCCGCCATCTGGCGCCCGAATGACACACCCACCGCCCCCAGGACCACCGCCCCCGCCGCCACGTACATGACCCAGCGCCGGTCCGGCTTGCCCTCCAGCGACTCCCACGGGATCCTCTCGAAGACCTCGACGTCGTGTTCGTCGTCCACGGCCCGAACGTACGGCAGGCCACTACCCGGTTCAAGAGGGTCGATTGGCGCCGGCAGAACTCCCAGGAACTCCGCCATCCTCACTATCGTTGGGCGTCCATGGCGCTCAACGCTGACCCCAAACCCGGACGCTGGATCCTGCCCCTCGTGGTGCTGGGCATGGTGGCGTTCACGTATTTCTTCGTTCGGGCCCTGCCGTCCGGATCGGAGGAGGGCACACCCGAGACCACCCAGCCCCTCGCATCGGATACCACGGTGAGTCCGGAGGACGGTACGACACCCCCCAGCGACACCACTACGCCCGATACCTCCGTGGTCGGGGATGCCGCCCAGGCCTACCTGGACGGGGTGGGAGGCATAGTGACGTCCATGGATGAGCTGCAGAGCGAGATGGCTGCGGTGAACGGGGGGTTCGACGCCGATCCCCGGACCGTCGAGTACTCGGAGGCGGTCGACCGGCTCACGGCCTTGGCCGACCAGGCCGACGGACTGGTGGAGGAGCTGGATTCCCTGGAGCCACCGGAATCGCTCTCCACCAATCACGAGACGATCCGAACTGCCGTCACCACTGCCGCGGCTGCCGCGGACGAGGCTCTGGCAGGTCTCCAGTCCGACGACGACGGGACCCAGCGCCGGAATGCCGTGACTGCCTTCGACACGGCCGTGTCCGATCTGCAGACCGCGGTGGGGAATGCCCGCTCGGCGGCGGGCCAGTCTGCGCCTCCCACCACCGAGGAGGAGTCCACCGACACCACCGGAGGAGAGGCGGAGGACGGCTGATGGGGGTCACGATCGGCCCCGTCTCCTCCGATCGGGCCGATGAGTACCTCGGCGTGATGGGGCGCGCCTTCGGCTTCGACAGCGAACCCGAGGACATCGAGCGCTTCAACCACACGTTCGAGTGGGACCGCGCCTGGGCCGCCTACGACGGGGACCGCATGGTGGGGACGGTGGGGGCATTCTCCCTGGACATGACCGTGCCCGGTTCCACCATGGCGTGCGGCGGGACGACGGTGGTGTCGGTCCTTCCCACCCACCGGCGCCAGGGGATCCTGCGGATGATGATCGACTCCCACCTGGAGGACGTCCGCGACCACTCCGAGCCCATCGCCGGCCTGTGGGCTTCCGACTCGGGGATATACGGCCGCTTCGGGTACGGCCTGGCCGCCCGGGAGGCGGAGATCGAGGTGAGCCGGGACAACAGCTCCTTCCATCGCCTCGCTCCTGCCCGCACACCGGTCCGTCTCATCGCCGCCGACGAGGCGGCCGACCTCCTTCCCGGGTTCTACGACACCCAGCGCCGGCGCTACCCGGGATTCCTGGCCCGTTCGGCGGCCTGGTGGAAGTACCGGCGGCTGCGGGACCGGCGTTCTGATCGCGACGGCGCCACCGCCTACCGCTTTGCGGTCACGGAGGAGAACGGCGTCGTCACGGGGTTCGTCCAGTTCCGATTCAAGGAGAAGTGGACGAAGGGCCACGGGGCGGGGGAGCTCAAGATCAAGGAGCTCCTGGGTAGCGACCCGGAGTCGTGGGCGGGGCTGTGGCGCTTCGTCCTGGACCACGATCTCACCTCCGTCATAACCGCCTACCACCGCCCCCTGGATGACCCCCTCTACGGGCTCCTGGCCGCACCTCGACGGGCCCGGAGCGTGGTGGAAGACAGCCTCTGGATCCGGATCATGGACATCCCCGCCGCCCTGGAGGGACGCGCCTATGGGGCGTCGGCCCGTGCCATCCTGGAGATCCGGGACCCCCTGACCTCGACCACATCGGTCTGGGAGGCGGACCTGTCACCGGACGGCAGCCGGGTGGCAGCCACCGATCAGGAACCCCAGGTGGCCCTCGATCTGGAGGATCTGGGGGCCTGTTTCATGGGCTGGTCCCGCTTCCAGGAGCTGGCCGCCGCCGGGCGACTGGAAGGAGATCCGGCCGCCCTGGCCGACCTCGACCGGGCCTTCATGTGGCATCCGGCCCCCTGGTGCAACGAGGTCTTCTAGCCGTCCCTCGCCATCGCCCGGGCGAGGATCTCCACCAGGTTTCGGAGGTCATCCTCGCTGAGGCTCTCCAGGAGGGGATTGGACTGGAAGGCGCTTCGGGCCAGGTCGCCCATGGTCCTGCGTCCCTCCTGGGTCACCACCAGCTGCTTGACACGCCGGTCCGAAGGCCAGGGCTGGCGCTCGGCCAGACCCAGCTCCTCCAGTCGGTCGGCGATACCGGTCACATAGGAGGGATCACAGCCGATCCGGTCCGCCAGCTCGCTCATCGGCATAGGCTCGTCCAACAGGAGCAGGGCGCCGGCGATGGGAGGGGTGAGTTCCTGGTCGCCCACCGTCTTGTGGAAGTGGCTCTTGGCCTGGAACATGCACTGGAACAGGAGCATCCCCGCCTCGGTTCTCAGCTCGTTGCGGCGGATGGTCTCCATCGAGAACCCATCTTAGCTGATGAAGCCCACTGTGGAGGAATTCTGCTATTGGGCAAATTAATAGTTGGCTACGTCAACTGTCATGTGGCAACATTCCCGGATGCCTTCCTCAGATCTCGCCGTCCGCGCCTCGGAGGTGGTCAAGACATTCGGCCAGGTGACCGCCCTCGGCGGTGTCTCCCTTCAGTTCGAACGGGGGATGATCTATGCCCTCCTCGGTCCCAACGGAGCCGGCAAGACGACCCTGATCCGCGTCCTCACCACCCTGATCCGCCCCGATTCGGGCTCGGTGGAGGTGGCCGGGATCGACGTCCTGTCGGATCCGGTGTCGGTGCGGGCCGCCATCGGCCTCTCCGGCCAGTTCGCCGCCGTCGACGACTACCTGACCGGCCGGGAGAGCCTGATCATGGTGGGGGAGCTCTACAACCTCACCGCCGGTGAGGCGCGCCGTCGCGCCGATGAGGTCCTGGAGAGAATCCACCTCACCGAGGCGGCACACCGTCAGGTGGGCACCTACTCGGGCGGGATGAGACGGCGCCTGGACCTGGCTGCCTCCCTGGTCGGCCGCCCCGGGATCCTCTTCCTGGACGAGCCCACCACCGGCGTCGACCCCCGCAGTCGCCTCGACCTGTGGGACCTGATCGAGGAGCTGGTGGAGGACGGCACCACCCTGCTGTTGACCACCCAGTACCTGGAGGAGGCCGACCACCTCTCGGACCGGATCGGGGTCATCGACGAGGGCCGTCTCATCAGCGAAGGCACCGCCGACGAGCTGAAGGCAGCCCTGGGCGGCGACATGATCGAGGTGACCGTCGCCTCCGATGCCGTGGCCCCGGCGGCCCGGGCGCTCCTCGCCGTGACAGGCTACGAGCCGGAGGTGGTCGTCCACACACTCCGGGTCCCTGCTCCCGACGGGGCCCGCACCCTCACCGAGGCGGTGAGGGCCCTGGACTCGAGCGGGGTAACACCGGAGGACATCGCCTTGCGCAAACCCACCCTGGACGAGGTGTTCCTGACGCTCACCGGCCAGACCACCGGGGACGGCTCCCAGAACGGAGGGCGTCCGCGCAATGGACGCCGACGCGCCCGGCCGGGTGTGGGAGGTGGGCGATGACCGCCGGCACCACTCCTGTCGCACGCCGGGTGAGCCTGCGGGCGGGCCTCCGCCACACCCGCACCATCACCCGAAGGAACCTGATGCGGTTCATCCGTCTCCCCCAGCTTCTGCTGTTCAACACGGTCCAGCCGATCATGTTCCTGCTCCTGTTCACCTTCGCCTTCGGTGGCGCCATCGAGCTCGTCCCGGGAGTGTCGGCGGCGGGCGGGTACATCAACTACCTGATACCGGGGATCATCGTCCAGCAGGCGGTATTCGGCGCCACCGGGACCGCCCTGGGACTGACCGAAGACCTCAAGTCGGGGATCGTCGACCGCTTCCGGTCCCTCCCGATGGCCCGGTCGGCCGTGCTCACCGGGCGCACCTTCGCCGATCTGGCCCGCAACACGGCCGTGAACGGGATCATGCTGGCCCTGGGGGTGGCGTTCGGCTGGCGCGTCTCCCAGGGGCTGGGTGCGGCCGTGCTGGCGGTGGTGCTCGCCCTGCTGTGGGGCTATGCCATCTCCTGGATGATGGCTGCCATCGGCCTGGCGGTGAAGACGCCGGAGGCGGCCCAGGCGGCCGGGTTCCTGCCCATCTTCCCCCTGGTATTCGCCTCCTCCGCTTTCCTCCCCACTGCCACCATGCCCGGATGGCTGCAGGCCTTCGCCGATCATCAGCCCATCACCATCATCGCCAACACCGTGAGGGCCCTGACCCTCAACGACACCTCCCGCCAGATCCTGGGCCTCACCGATGCCGGCGGCCTGGTCCTGCAGTCACTGGCATGGACGGCGGGAGTCGTGGTGGTGTTCGCTCCCCTGGCCGTGAGGATGTACCGGCGCGCCACCGGCTGAAGGACCCCCTCCCCCGTGGCTCGCCGAGACCGGAGGGGAAGGGCGTCATGGGTTTGAGACCGTAGGCGGCGGGTAAAGAGGTCGCATGGCGAGGTGCAGCGTGGCTTCAGGACTCCGACCGTCGAGCAGCGGGGCCTGAACCCGTCACTCGCGCATGAGTGAGCAGACGCCGGTCCCGACTCTCGGGCAATCCCGCACACCCATCTGGCTGGCAGTGCTCCTGTCCCTCCTCGCCGCCGGATGTGGGGGTGATCCTCCGTCGGTGATCGAGCCCGTCTCGGGTGACGCGGAGCGCATCGGACGGTTGTGGTGGGTGATGCTGGCCATCTCGGCGGTGGTCTTCGCCGTGGTCCTGTGGCTCCTGATCGGTTCGATCATCCGCCGACGGCGGGATCCGGCCGGGTCGCGGGGCGAGGGCATCGGGCGGCCCCTGATCCTGTGGGGTGGGCTGATCGGCCCCACCGTGGTGCTCGTCGGTGTGTTCCTCCTGGCCACCTTCGACCTGCGGGCACTCTCGGAGAGCGGCGACCCGTCGGTGGAGGTGGTGGTATCGGGGGAGCAGTGGTGGTGGGAAGTCCGCTATCCCGAGACAGAGGCGGTCACCGCCAACGAGATCCACGTCCCCGCCGGTGAGGAGATCCTCTTCCGGCTGGAGAGCGGAGATGTGATCCACTCCTTTTGGGTGCCCCAGGCAGGTCCCAAACGGGACATGATCCCGGGGCAGCCCAACGAGCTGGTCCTCTCCTTCGACGATCCGGGGGTCTATCGGGGTGTGTGCGCCGAGTTCTGCGGACTCCAGCACGCCAAGATGCAGCTCTCGGTGGTCGCCCAGCCCCGTCC
>JBKHJQ010000195.1:0-5421 GCA_046538055.1 Actinomycetota bacterium | reverse complement strand
AGACCATCCACCCCAGCACGATCCCGAGCGCCGCTGCTCCCAGGCCCGCCGCGGCCAGCAGAACATCGATGGCCTAGGCGTGGTGGTCGCCCATCGGCACCACCCGAACGGCCAGCCACTCGGTGAAGTTGTGGATGCCCGGCCAGGACACGCCCGGGATGTTGAGGAAGCCGGCCAGCGCCGAGGGGATGGCCAGCGCCACCAGCGGCCCGGTCATGACCGGGGGTGACTCGTGAGGGTGGCCGTGGCCCTTGTAGGTCCCGTGGAAGGTGAGGGCCACCGCCCTCGCCATGTAGAAGGCGGTGACGAAGGCTCCTGCCACCGCGATCCACATCACGGCGGTGTATCCCTCGAAGTCGAGGGTGGCGAGGATCTCGTCCTTGGACCAGAACCCGGCGAAGGGGATTATCCCCGCCAGGGCCAGCGAGCCCACGACGAAGGTCCAGTAGGTGCGGGGCATCTCCTTTCGCAGCCCGCCCATGTCCGACATGTTGTTGGAGTGGACGGCGTGGATCACCGACCCCGCCCCCAGGAACAGGAGGGCCTTGAAGAAGGCATGGGTGAAGAGGTGGAACAGCCCGGCCGTGTATCCCCCGGCCGCCACCGCCGTCATCATGTACCCCAGCTGGGACACGGTGGAGTAGGCCAGCACCTTCTTGATGTCGTCGGCCACCAGCGCCAGGAGCCCCATGGCGAAGAGCGTGATGGTGCCGATGGCGACCATCCAGGGCCGGAGCTCGGTGGCCAACTGCTGGTACAGAGGAAAGACCCGCGCCATCAGGTACACGCCGGCGGTGACCATGGTGGCGGCATGCATCAGGGCGGAGACGGGGGTGGGTCCGGCCATGGCATCGGGAAGCCAGATGTGGAAGGGGAACTGGGCGGACTTGCCCATCGCCCCGATGAACAGCAGCGAACCTCCCGCCACCGCCACCGAGGCCAGAGCCGGATCACCGGCCGCAGCCGCCATGTCCATGTCGGAGAAGCTGAAGCTCCCCAGCGACACCCCGATCAGGATCGCCCCCAGGATCAGCCCCACGTCGGCCAGCTTGTTGACCATGAACGCCTTGTTGCCGGCGTTGACGTTCTCGTGGTCCTCCCAGTAGAACCCGATCAGGAGGTAGGAGGCGAGGCCCACTCCCTCCCATCCGATGATGAGCTGGATGAGATTGGGCGCCCCCACCAGGATCAGCATGGAGCCGGCGAACAGAGAGAAAGCGGCGAAGAACCACGGGACCCGTCGATCACCCTCCATGTACCCCACCGCGTAGATGAACACGATCAGGCCCACCAGGCTCACCAGGAAGTACATCATGATGGACAGCCCGTCCACCACCCACCCCAGCTCGAAGGTCAGGCCCGAGCCGATATTCCCCACGGTGAAGAGCACCTCGTGGCGCACACCCTCGGCCATGTTCGCCAAGAGGAGGACGGTGGCCCATATGGTGTTGACGGCCAGCGCGCCGATGGCGATCTCGGCGCCGTTGTAGCGCATCCGCTTGCCCACCGCGATGATGGCCAGGAACGCCACCAGCGGCGAGAGCAGCATGATCCCCGCCGTGTCGGCCCAGAAACCGCCGGTGATACCGGCCGTCGGTGCTTCCGCTGCTGCAAGTATGAACGTCGTCATCGCCGGTGCTGAGCTCTGGGTAGTGAGTGGTGGGTGGCGCCTCGGAAGGCTGGATGATTCTCTTCTGCAGAGACCTCGGAGCTATCTCCGCCCGTCCCAGCGGCGGCACAAGGGACACTCGCGTCGGCAGACGCACGACTCGGAGGACGTGTGTGGGACGAGAGGCGGGACCCAGAACTCAAGACCCACAACTCAAGACCGTGAGCGGAGCGAGCCCTCACCATCTCATCAGGTCCAGTTCATCGACGTTGGCGGACTGGCGGTTGCGGAAGATCATCAGGATGATCGCCAGTCCGATCCCCACCTCGGCGGCGGCCACCGTGATCACGAAGATGGCGAACACCTGACCCACGGCTTCCGCCGTCCGCCACATCGCCTCGAAGACCACCAGGTTGATGTTGACCGCAGCCAGCATCAGCTCGATCGAGAGAAGCACCAACACGGCGTTGCGGCGCACCAGCAGCCCGTAGACGCCCACGGCGAACAGGGCCGCAGCCAGGATCAGGAACTGGTTGGCGATCACCGTGCGCCTCCCGGGCGAGTCTGAACTCGGTGGTGGGTACTGGGAGGTGCCATGGTCAGACCGACCGCCTCTGCTCTTCTTCCAGCGGGGTGAGGTCCCGGCGGGCGATGGTGATGCCTCCCACCAGTGCCGCCAGCAGGATGAAGCCCACCACCTCGAACGGGACCACGAACCGACCCAGGAATGCCTCGGCCAGGATGGAGGTCTCGGTGCGGGTCCCCACGTCGGCGAGCTGAGAGGACTGGAAGGCGGTGATCGAGGTGAACGACATGACGCCGAAGAGCAAAAGGGCCACGAGGGCCGCGGGGAGCTTGCGAGCGTTGTCCAGGGCCGCGTCCGCTCCGGTGGGGGCGCGGGTGATCATGATCCCGAAGAGGAAGAGCACGATCACCGCACCTATGTAGACGAGGACGACCACCAGGGCCACGAACTCGGCGGAGAGGAGCACGAAGAGGGCGGCGGCCCCGCCCAGTGTGGCGACGAGGTACAGGGCGGCGTGCACGACGTTCTGGGAGGTGACCACCCGGAAGCCGGCGGCCAGCATCCCCACGCCGATGGCGAGAAAGGCCCAGTTGACGGGCTGAGCAATCCACTCGGAGAAGCTCACGTAGCCTCCCCCGGGCACATGTCATGGGCAGTGCCCAGGACATACCTAGTAGAGCGCCGAGCCCTGCGAGGCATCACTGTGCCAGCTCCGGCTGCTCGGGAACGGTCTCCAGCCAGTCCTGGAGCCGGTCCATGTCGTGCATCATCTTCCCCATCTCGTATTCGGAGTACTCGTACTCGGGGCTCCAGAAGAGGGCGTCGAAGGGGCATACCTCCACGCAGATGCCGCAATACATGCAGAGGGCATAGTCGATGTCGAACCGGTCCAGCTTGTTGCGGATCTTCACCCGCCCTCCCGGCTTGTCGGGCGGCACCTCCACCTTGTGGCCTTCGATGTAGATGCACCAGTCCGGGCAGTTGCGGGCACAGAGCATGCAGACCGTGCAAGCCTCCTGATCGAGGGCGATGACGCCCCGCGCCCTCGGCACCGGGGTCTCCTTGACCTGGGGATACATCACGGTCTTGAGGTGCTTCTTGGGCAGGAAGATGGTCCGGAACATCGTCGTCAGGGTGACCCACATGCCCTTCCAGAGGCCGGACCCGGGGATGCTGCGGCTGGTCACTCAAATCACCACCTTCAGGATCGCGGTCACGGCGATGTTCGCCAGCGCCACGGGAACGAGGACCTTCCAGGCTATTGCCTGGAGCTGGTCCTCTCGAAAACGGGGGAACGTCCAACGGAACCAGAGCATCAGGAAGATGAGCAGGAGCACCTTGGCGGCCAGGATGACGGGCCCGAAGAGGACGAGCTGGTCCTCGGACAGCCCCGGAGCCCAGTAGCCGCCCAGGAAGATCGTGGCCGCGATGGCCGACATCGTGAACATGTTGGCGAACTCGGCCAGGAAGAAGAACAGGAACCGGAACCCGGTGTACTCGGTGAGGTATCCCATCACCAGCTCGGACTCGGCGATGGGCATGTCGAAGGGGATCCGGGAGAGCTCGGCCAGGGCCGCCACCATGAAGATGAGGAAGGCCACCAGCTGGGGAACCACGTAGGGGATGCCGCTCTCCCCCTGGGCCAGGACGATCTCGTTGAGGTTCATGGTCCCGGCCATCACCACCACACCGACCACCGACAGCACCAGGGGAAGCTCGTAGGCGATGAGCTGGCCGGCGGCCCGCAGCCCGCCGATGAGCGAGTACTTGTTCCCCGAGGACCAGCCGGCGATGAGCACTCCGATGGTGGAGAGCGAGGAGATGGCCAGGGCGTAGAAGAGGCCCAGGTCGAGGTTGCGGAACGCCAGCCCGGGACCGAACGGGATCACCACCACCAGGGCAACCGTGGAGGCCAGGACCAGTGCCGGAGCGAACTTGAAGATGGGCCGGTCGGCGTTCTCGGGGATCACGTCCTCCTTCTGGAAGAACTTGACCCCATCCGCGATGAGCTGGGCCCATCCCCAGCGGCCGCCGGCGTAGTAGGGCCCCACCCGGTTCTGCATCTTGGCGGACAGCTTCATCTCCGCGAACCCGATGATCATCCCCACCACCGGGATGATGGCCGCCACCAGGGCCAGCTTGATCAGCAGCCCCAGCCAGAAGTTGCTCATGACCCCCGCCAGCAGGTCCGTCATCCTATCCGCCCCGTCGGGTGAGGGTACTGCGTAATGAGTGGTGAGTTCTGGGTCGGGGGGCGGCGCAAGCCGTGATCCTCCTCTTCAGTGATTCTGCCCGCACCCCCGCCTGTCACTGGCGGAGGCGGGGAGGCCGCTTCGACGGACGGACGATGAAGAGAACGACGGTACAACGCGAGGTGGGACCCAGAACTCACCACCCAAGACCCAGCACCGGCTTTGCCGATCATCGGTCCACGTCTCCCAGTACGAAATCCAGGCTTCCCATGATGGCGATGATGTCGGGGACCAGCACCCCTTCCAGGATCCAGGGGAGGATGGAGACATTGGAGAAGGACGCCGACCGGATCTTCAGCCGGTAGGGGCCCTGACCACCGTCGGAGACCAGGTAGTAGCCCATCTCCCCCTTGGGGTTCTCCGCCCGCACATACGTCTCACCCCGGGGCACCTTGATGACCTTCGGGACCTTGGCCTGGATGGGCCCCGAGGGGATGGAGTCGATCGCCTGCTGGACGATCCGGGCCGACTGGCGGATCTCCTCGAGGCGAACCTTCCACCGATCCCACGAGTCCCCGTTGGCGGTGGAGACCACGTCGAAGTCGAACTCGTCGTAGGGAAGGTAGGACTCGACCTTGCGAAGGTCGAAGGCGACGCCGGAGGCCCTCAGGTTGGGGCCGGTGACACCGTAGGCCACAGCCACCTCCGGGGGGAGGACCCCCACCCCCCGGGTGCGGGCGAGGATGATCTCGTTCCCCGCCACCAGGTTCTCGAGCTGGTCACACACCTCGTAGATGTTGTCCATCGCCACCCGGGTCTCGTCGTAGAACGTCTTGGGGAGGTCCTGGGACATCTTGCGGGTCTGGGACCCGGCGGCATAGGCGGGTTTGACGCCTCCGATCCGGTTGAAGTTGGGATGGAAGCGACCCCCGGTCACGCCTTCCAGCAGGTCCAGGACCCTTTCCCTCTCCCGCAAGGCGAAGAAGAGAGGGGTCTGGGCGCCCAGCTCCAGGGGGTAGGAAGCCATGAAGATCAGATGGGAGGCGATCCGCGCCATCTCGGTGAGGATGGTCCGGATCCACAGGGCGCGGGGG
>JBKHJQ010000194.1:0-5429 GCA_046538055.1 Actinomycetota bacterium | reverse complement strand
GGGTGGACCAGCGGGCCGTGGACGGGATATTCAACGGTTTGTCGGCCGCGGCCGATGCGGCCGGGTCGGGTCTGCGGAAGCTGCAGACCGGACGGGTGCAGCAGTATGCGGCTTCCTTCGTCATGGGGGCGCTGGTGCTGGTGATCGTGTTCGTGTTGGTGCGATAGAGAGGGCTGATACCGATGGAATGGTTCGACACCTGGGGGCTTCCCCTGATCGTGTTCCTGCCGCTGGTGGGGATGCTGGTCCTCGGGCTCATCCCCAAGGAGAGAGAGGATGCCGTCAAGGGAACTGCCCTTCTGTTCTCCCTGGTCGCCTTCGCCCTCTCCCTGGTGGCGGTAGGGCGGTTCGACTTCGGAGCCGGCAACTACAACTCCTACCAGTTCGAGGTGAACGTCCCCTGGATCCCCGCCATCGACTCCAACTTCCATATGGGCGTAGACGGCATCAGCCTCCCGCTTCTGGTCCTGTCCACCTTCGTGGTGGTGCTGGCCATCATCTACTCCTGGGACCACTGGGAGGAGCCCCGCAATCCCCGGGCCTTCCTCATGCTGATGCTGCTATTGGCCACCGGCATGAACGGAACGTTCGTCGCCCTGGACCTGGTCCTGTTCTTCATCTTCTTCGAGGTGGTTCTGGTCCCGATGTACTTCATGATCGGGATCTGGGGGGACCGCCAGCCCCGCAAGATCCCCGGGTTCAGCCGCCTGGTGGAGACGCGCCTCTATGCCGCCATCAAGTTCTTCCTCTTCACACTGTTCGGCTCGGCCTTCATGCTCCTGGGGTTCCTGGCCCTCTATTTCCGCTCGGGCGAGGTCGGTGACGGCGTCCGCACATTCGACATCGTGGAACTGACCAACCTGGGGGCAAGCGGCGCCTTCACCGGCACCTTCGCATTCCTGGTGTTCGGGGGCCTCTTTTTGGGATTCGCCGTCAAGGTGCCCATGTGGCCCCTCCACACCTGGCTCCCCGACGCCCACACCGCCGCGCCGACCGTGGGGTCGGTCCTGCTGGCCGCCATCCTCCTGAAGCTGGGCACCTACGGGTTCGTGCGGATCTCGCTCCCCATCCTCCCCGACGAGGCGGTGCGGTGGGCACCGGCGATCGCCATCCTGGCCGCGATCGGCATCATCTACGGCTCCCTGGCGTGTCTCGCCCAGACCGACGTCAAACGCCTCATCGCCTTCTCCTCGGTGGGCCACATGGGATTCGTGATGCTGGGGATCGCCACCCTCACCGACGTCGGCATCAACGCCGCGGTGATCGGGATGGTGGCCCACGGCCTGATCACCGGCCTCCTGTTCTTCCTGGCGGGGTCCATGTCCCACCGCTACCACACCCGGGAGATGGCGCGCCTGGGCGGCCAGATGAAGCTGATGCCCGTCATCGGCGGGGTCCTCGCCTTCACCGCCATGGCCTCTCTGGGTCTGCCGGGGCTGGCCGGATTCTGGGGTGAGTTCATGTCCCTGGTCGGGTCCTACAACCCCCTGGACGGGCTCAACCTGACCGTGTTCCGCACCGCCATGGTGGCGGGCGCCATCGGCACCGTGCTCACCGCCGGCTACATGCTGTACATGCTCCAGCAGGTCAACTTCGGAGAGCCCAGCGACGAGTGGGCCGACCATCGCTTCCACGACGCCGACCGCTACGAGCTCACCGCCTGGGTGCCGCTGGTGGTCTTCACCGTCGTGGTGGGCTTCTACCCCAACCTGATCTTCGGGGCGACCGGTGACGTGGTCACATCCCTGGTGGACATGGCGTTTCAGGGCGGCGCGGTAACCGCGGGGTTGGGCGGATGAGTGTGAGTTCTGGGTTGTGGGTACCGAGTAGTGGGTCGCGTCACCCGGCGAGAGGCGCCATAGGGGTCTCGTCGTGACCGTGGACTGGCTGGCCATCGCGCCGGAACTGGTCGTCGTCGGGACCCTGCTGGCGGTGCTATCGCTCGACCTGTTCCTCCCCCGGGCGAAGAAGTACTGGGTGGCCACCCTGGCTGTGGCGGGGACGGCGCTGGCGGCGGTGCCCCTGATCCTGCTGGCGGTGGAAGGCTCCGACCGCTCCCTCTTCGAAGACGCCTTCGTGGTGGACACCTTCGCTCTCGCCCTCAAGGGCCTGCTCCTGGTGGGGGCGTACCTCGTGCTACTGATGTCGGTGTCCTACATCGAGTCGGACCGCTACTACCAGGGCGAGTACTACCTGCTGCTCCTCGCCTCCCTCCTCGGCTCCATGGTGATGGCGTCCGGCCGTGACCTGATCGTCCTCTTCATCGGGCTGGAGCTCACCACCGGGCCCCTCTTCCTCCTAACCGGGTGGCGCAAGGGCGATATCCGATCCAACGAGGCATCCCTCAAGTACTACATCCTGGGGGTCCTCTCCACCGCCATGATGCTCTACGGCATGTCACTCCTCTTCGGTCTCACCGGCGCTGTGGGCTTCGCCGAGATAGCGGCCGTGTCCGGTGACTTCGTCGGAGACCCCGCCATGATCATGGCCGTCCTGTTCATGCTGGTGGGCTTCGGCTTCAAGGTTTCGGCGGTGCCGTTCCACTTCTGGGCGCCCGACACCTACGAGGGAGCCCCGACTCCCGTAACCGCCTACCTGTCCGTCAACTCCAAGATCGCCGGGTTCATCGCCATGCTGATCGTGCTGTACCTCGCCCTTCCCGGCATCACCGAGATCTGGGCGCCGGCAGTGTGGGCGCTCTCGGCCCTGTCGATGACGCTCGGCAATCTGTCTGCCCTGCGCCAGAGCAACATCGTCCGCCTCCTGGCCTACTCGTCCATTGCCCAGGCCGGGTTCATGCTGGTCCCCTTCGCGGCGGCGGCGGTGGCGGGTGCCGACCTGGCGGAGGGATTCGCCGCCACCGTCATCTACATGGCCATCTACGCCCTGATGAATCTGGGCGCCTTCGCGGTGGTGATCGCCGGGGACCGGGCCACGGGAACGGGCGAGATCGACGGCTGGGCCGGTCTGGGCCGCTACAACCCCCGCCTGGGTCTCCTGGCGGGAGTGTTCTTCTTCTCTTTGGCCGGAATCCCTCCCCTGGCGGGCTGGTTCGCCAAGTTCGCCATGTTCCGCTCCGTCATCCTGGCAGGAGGCACTGCCACCGTGGTCCTGGCGGTGATCGCATCCGTCAACGTGGTGATCGCCCTCTACTACTACGCCCGGGTGGTGAAGGCGGTGTGGCTGGATCCGGTGCCCGAGGGCATGCCGGTGCGGGAACAGAGCGCCCCGGCCGGGTCCCTGTCCCTGGCGCTGGGACTCAGCATGGCCCTCACCGTGATCGTGGGCGTGTTCCCCGCCATCGCCACCGTCTTCGCCGACGCCTCCCGGGTTCTCACCGCCGCCGTGGGCGGCGGCTAACTCCGATTTCGCCAAGACGTCAGATGACGAGGTGGCGGAAGCGGTCGACCATCGTCGTCAGCACCCGGTCGTAGTCGCTGTCCCAGATCTCCTGGTTGAAGATCTCCACCTCGACCGGCCCCGTGTAGCCGGCGTCCGTCACGGCCCGGGTGAAGCGGGAGAAGTCGATCACGCCGTCTCCCATCATCCCCCGCCCCATCAGCACGTCGGGGAGAGGATCGAGCCAGTCGCATACCTGGTAGGAGAACACCCTCTCGCCGGCCCGTTCGATATGCTCCCACACCTCGGGGTCCCACCACAGGTGATAGGTGTCGATGACCACGCCCACCAGGTCGGCGGGGAAGGACGCGGCCACATCCAGGGCCTGGGAGAGCGTCACGATGACGGATCGGTCGGCGCAGAACATGGGGTGGAGGGGCTCGATCGCCAGGCGGATTCCCTGTTCGGCCGCGTGGGGGGCGATCGCCTCGATCCCCTCCGCCACGTGGCGGCGGGAGGCGTCCAGGTCGCCTCCCGCGATCCCACCGCATACCAGCACCACCGTGTCGGTCCCCAGGGCCCGGGCCTCGTCGATGACCCGGAGATTCTCTGCCAAGGCCGCCTCCCGCCCCTCCGCCGTCTCGGCGGGGAAGAACCCTCCCCGGCACAGCGTGGACACCTCCAGGCCGGCGGCGGAGATGATCCGGGCGGCCTCTTCGGCCCCGTAGGGCTCGACGTGCTCGCGCCACACGCCGATCCAGCCCAGGCCCGCCCTGACACATCCCGCCACTGCCTCCTCCAGGGTCCAGTGCTGGGTGGTCTTCTGATTGAGGCTCAGTCTCGAATCCACCACAGGCCCTCCTTCATGCGATCGCGTCATACAGCATCTTCAGGGCCGAGAATCCCAGAACGGCCATCACAAGTCGGTCGAAGGCCACGGGGGAGATGCGGGGTGAGAGCCGGATGCCGAAGACCATCACCGTCATGGCAGCCGCGGCCGCGGCCACGCTGGCCCCGACGAGATCGGGGGTGTAGACCCCCGCCACCACGAACCCCAGGGCCTGGACCACCGCGAACACCTGGAACAGCGTGGAGATGGTGAAGACGAACGCCCGGGGAGGGACACCCAGGGCGTGTATGTAGGAGGCGAGGACCACAGCCGAGAGTCCCGTCGCACCCTGGAGCGCTCCACCCGCCAGGCCCACCGGCACCGCCGCCCGGCGGGCGACCGGATCGCGCAGCTTCAGATGCGGCTTCCAGAGGGAGACACCGATGTAGACCAACACGGTGACGCCCAGCACCAGCCCCACCAGGGTGGGGTCGAGACTCGTGAGGAGGTAGACCCCCGCGGGAGCGCCCGCGGCACCCGCCAGGACCATGGTCCACAGATACCGGGTCTGGCCGGCTGCATCCCGGTAGGCCCATGTCAGGTAGGTGTTGGTGACGATGGTGGAGAGGGTCATGATGATGATGGCGTCTTGTGGCCCCACGAACAGGGCGAGGACGGGTATGGCGATGGGGGGGAGGCCGATGCCGGTGACGGACTTGACGAGGGCCCCCACGAGGACCGCCAGGGCGACCGCGAGGATCTCCACGGCTCAGGCGGTCACGCCGAGACTTCTGCCATGTCGACCCAGCGCCGTTCCTCCCACGAGCGCATGGCGGCCTCCACCAGCTCCAGTCCCCGCACCCCTGCCTCGAATCCCCAATCGAACTCCGTTCCCTCTTCCACGTGCCGCAGGAAAGCCTCCCACTGCAGCTTGAAGGCGTTGCCGGGCTCGGCCACCTGGGGGACATCCAGCCATCCTCCCCGGAAGTCGATCGGGTTGGGTGCGTCCGGATTCCACACCGGACGGGGCGTAGCCGAGCGGTGCTGCTGGCGGCACTCCCGCAGTCCCGCCACGGCCGATCCCCGCACACCGTCCACCTGGAACACGACCAGCTCATCCCGGTAGACCCGGGTGGCCCACGAGGAGTTGATCTGCACCACCGCCCCGTCCTCCAGCTCCAGGGTGGCGTAGGCGGCGTCGTCGGCGGTGGCATCATACGGCTCGCCTTCGTCGTAGCGGGTGGGTATGTGGGTCTTACCC
>JBKHJQ010000193.1:0-5448 GCA_046538055.1 Actinomycetota bacterium | reverse complement strand
CCCCCCGTGGCGGGAGTCGAGCTGGCTCTCCAGCTCGGAAACCGCCCGGGCCAGCGTCTCGGTGCCGGGAAGGGTGTCGTGGGCGGGGAGCTTCTGGGCGATCGCCTCGGTCACGCGGCGGGCCTGTTCGGACACCTCGGCGCGCCGTTCCCGCCATGCCTCCGACACGGCGGCCAGCACGGATCGGAAGGCGGGCATCCCGTGGCGATCGTCCGGGGGGAAGTACGTGCCCGTGAAGAAGGGCGAGCCATCGGGGTCCACGAAGACCGTCATGGGCCAGCCACCGCGTCCGGTCATGGCCTGGGTGGCATCCATGTAGATGGAGTCCACGTCGGGGCGCTCCTCCCGATCGACCTTGACGTTGACGAAGTCCCGGTTCATCTGCTCGGCTGTCTCGGGGTCCTCGAAGGACTCGTGTGCCATGACATGGCACCAGTGGCAGGCGGAGTAGCCGATGGAGACCAGCAGCGGGACATCCCGCCGTCGTGCCTCGTCGAACGCCTCCTCTCCCCATTCGTGCCATTGGACCGGGTTGTCGGCGTGCTGCAGGAGGTAGGGGGAAGCGGACTCGGCCAGACGGTTGGGCATGTGCCTCACGCTAGTGAGCCGGCGCTCCCCAACCCCAGCGGGAGGCGGGCAGACGACCCTCCCGGAGAAACTCCCGAACCACCATGCACACGGGAATACATGCGGCGGATGCCGGGTTTTCTACCTTGTCTTGCGCCGATGCCGGGAACGTGCCCCAGATGGCTCAATGAGCCGGTTTTTTGGGGGGTTCACAAGCGGCCCGTTCTCTGGCATAGTGGAAATCCGGCCCACCTAATCAGCCCCCAGGGAGGACAGCTGTACATGCCTGCTGCCGAAACGAAGCTCGATCGGACCGAGAGCACTCGGGCCCGTCTCCAGAGCAAGCTGACCGATGAGCGTGGTCGGCTCACGACGGACCTCGTCTCCCAGTACCTGACCGCCATTGGCGAGTATGACCTGCTGACGGCGGAGCAGGAGGTCGAGCTCGCCCAGCAGATCGAGACGGGCGAGGAAGCGGCCGAGCGCCTGGAGGACGGCGACTACAAGGGCAAGAAGCAGGAGATCGAGCTACGCCGGGCCGAACGCAAGGGCCGGGAGGCCAAGGACGCGTTCCTGACCGCCAACCTCCGTCTGGTGGTGGCCAATGCCCGTCGCTACGCCAATACCTCCGGTATCGACTTCCTGGACCTGATCCAGGAAGGGAACCTGGGGCTCATCCGGGCCGTGGAGAAGTTCGACTGGCGCAAGGGCTTCAAGTTCTCCACCTACGCCACCTGGTGGATTCGCCAGGCCATCACCCGGGCCATAGCCGACAAGTCCCGGACCGTGCGTATTCCCGTCCATCTCCACGACACCCTGGCTGCTGTGCGCGCCGCCCAGGCGAGCCTCAAGGCCGAGCTGGGACGCGAGCCGCGTCCCGAGGAGATCGCCGACGAGGCCGGCGTTACGGTGGACAAGGTGGAGCTCGCCCTGGGGGTGGCCGACACGGTGTCCCTGGAACAGCCGATCGGCGAGGACGGAGCCCAGCTGGGCGACTTCATCGAGGACGAGGACGCGGCAGATCCCGTTCAGCTCACCGAGGAGATGGACGTGGCCAACTCGCTGCGCAAGTCGATCGAGCGGCTTCCCGAGCGGGAGGGGCGGATTCTGGCTCTGCGCTACGGGTTCTACGACGGGGTCCCCCGGACCCTGGAGGAGATCGGCGACGAGTTCAACCTGACACGCGAGCGGATCCGCCAGCTCGAGAAGCTGGCGCTGTGCCGCCTCCGTCACCCTTCCTTCGGCATCCGCGAGGCCGACCTCATCTGAGCCGTCCGGGGTGCTCGGGGGACCGCGTCCGGGGGAGCGCCCTCGAGACGACAGAGTCCGGCCCTGTCCGCTACCCGACCCGCAAGCAGGGAGGGTTCAGGGAGGAGGCACCTGGCAATCATGGACCGACGGTCCGGGACGGCCGGGCTGCCACAGTTCCGGCTCGGGAGGGGGTATGGGGTCGTCGTCGGTGATGACGAATCGCACCAGCGCCCGGTAGACCGCTTCGGCGTAGGCCTGACGGAACTCGTCGGTCCTGGCCAGTGCCTCCTCGCTCGGGTTGGAGATGTAGGCCCCTTCCACGATCACGGCCGGCACCTCGGATCTGGCGAGGATGGAGTAATAGTCCTCCCCCTCGGCGTTGACCCGCGAGAACAGTCCCGTACCCTCCGAGCCCATCCAGTCGGCCTGGAAGCGACCCAGCGAGCGTCGTAGCTCCTCCACCATGAGCCCTCCCAGACGGGGCGACTCCGGGTCGGTGGCGGACACGTATGCCTCCGAGCCGGGATGATCCAGGGCGGCCTCGGGGCCGGCGTTGTGGTGGATGGAGACGAGAGCCGTGGCCTCCAGCGCATTCGCCACGGTGGTCCGGTACTCCAGGCCCAGTTCGTAGTCCCCCGAGTTGGGTCCGTGGGGGCTCCGCGTCGCCACGGCCACTGCGGCGGGCGGGATCTCGTCGCCGGCGGTGACCGTCCCCGTCTCCCAGTCGACGGACCGGGGCGAGCCCAGCAGGTCGACGATCCGCGCCGACACGTCCAGGTTCACCTCCGATTCGTAGAGGCCGGTGGGTCCTGTCGCCCCGTGGTCGGGGATGCCGTGTCCGGGGTCGATGACGAACACCGACCTGTCGAAACCCTCCCGCGAACCATCGGGAACCGGCCCGGGCTGCACCTCCCCGGACGGCACGGTGCCCTCTCGGTTGCAGGTGTCGAAGACCCGATAAGACCCCGCCACCTCCCCCAGCACGGGAAGGAGGATGCCCCCGGCGATGGGAAGCGCCGTCTGCTCCCCCCGTCCGGTCAGGGGGGTTCCGTCCCGGCTGGTCACGTAGGCGATCCGCTCGGGGGCAGTGGCGCCTGTGGTGGGCGGACCCGCCGGGATGGATGTCTCCTCCGGCGGTGGCGTGGGGGAGGCGCCCCCGCTCGACGACTCCTGCTGTGAAGCCTCGGCCCGGGGCGCGGTGGGGGCGGCGCTCAACCATCTCCAGGTCGTCGCCCCCAGGACGCTGCCGAGCACGAGGACCATCAGGGCCATCAGCCGCAGCTTCATGCGGTTCCTCACCGTAGGCCGCCCAGGGGAGAAGCAGGCATCAATCGAGTACACCGTTGGGGCGACCGGGGGGTTCCCGGCAGGATATTCGGTCCCATCGCGTCCCCTCGCCGGATAGGCTGACGGTCCCGCCATGACCACCCTATCCGCGCCCGTCTCCGCCCGCGCCGTGGTCGGACAAGGGCTCCGGCTCATCGGCCGGTTCGCACGCGCCCGCCCGGTTCCCTTCGTGCTGGCCGTGCTCGGCGCTGCCCTGTTCGCCGGGGCCATCATCGCCTCCTCGCAGGTGATCGGATGGGTGACCGACACCGTCATCCTCCCCGTGCTGGTGGAGGGCAGCTCGCTGGAGGGTGCGCTCCTTCCGGTGGCGGGAGCCATCCTCGGTGTAGCGGTCTGGAAGGCAGCTGCCATCATCTTGCGCCGCAACTCCGCCGCCTATCTCCAGTTCAAGACCCAACAGGACGTCCGCGAGGAGCTGGTCGGCCATCAGCTGGAACTGAGGCTCTCGTGGTTCGGCCGCCAGTCGGTCGGGGACCTGCTCGCCATCGCAGACAACGACACCCGCCAGGCGACCGGTGTCCTCGCTCCCTTCCCCTATGCCAGCGGGGTGTCCCTTCTCATCGTGGGCACGGTGGTGCTGGCGTTGTTGATCGACCCCTGGATCGGGCTGGTGGCGCTCACGGGCCTGGCGGTGGTCGTTCTCATCGAGGTGCGTGCCGCGGTGACGGTGTATCCCGCCTGGGAGGGGATCCAGGCCCAGGTGGGAGCCGTGTCCCGGGTGGCGCACGAGTCATTCGACGGGGCGTTGACCATCAAGGCCCTGGGTCGGGAGGAGTACGAGACGGAGAGGCTCCGTCGCCAGTCCGACGACCTGGCGGACCGCACGGCCCGCGTCAACGCCACCTGGGAGACGTACCGCGTGCTCATCACCTCCCTCATGCCGGCCACGAGCCTGGCCATGCTGGCGGTGGGAGCCGCCCGGGTGGACGCGGGGGCGGTCACGGCCGGGGATGTGGTCTCGGCCCTCTACCTGCTGGGATTGCTCGCCTTCCCGGTCCAGCTCATCGGATTCGTCCTGTTCGACATGGCGGCGTCCATTCCCGCTTTCCGGCGTGTGCAGGGCGTGCTGGACGTGGCCGAGACCGTGGACTACGGCACCGAGACCGCCGCGGCGGGGACGGGCCCGGCGCCGGTGGAGGGAGAGGAGGTGACGTTCGGGTACGAGCCCACCGCCACCGTCCTCGATCGGGTGGCACTCGACATCCCCGCCGGCAGGACCGTGGCCGTGGTCGGACCCACCGGATCCGGGAAGTCGACGCTCCTGCTGCTGCTGGCGCGGCTGTGGGATCCGGGGTCGGGCCGGATCCGCATCGACGGTCGGGATCTCAGGAGCTTCGCTCGCTATGAGCTTCCCCGGGAGGTCGCCTACGTGTCCCAGAGCTCGTTCCTGTTCGACGACACGGTGGAGGGGAACATCACCCTGGGCGGGGAGCACCGGCGGGAGGCGGTGCTGGATGCGGCTCGCATGGCCGGAGCGCACGAGTTCATCCAGGGGCTGCCCGAGGGCTATGACACCAGGATCGGCGAGAGAGGCGCCGCCCTGTCGGGCGGCCAGAGGCAGCGCCTGGCACTGGCCCGGGCGTTGATCCGCCGCCCCCGCCTCCTCATCCTCGATGACGCCACCTCGGCCGTGGATCCCTCCGTGGAGGCACGGATACTCCGCCGGCTCCGCTCCGCCGACCTGCCTTCCACGGTCGTCCTCGTGGCCTACCGCCCCTCCTCCATCCGGCTGGCGGACGAGGTGGTGTTCGTGGAGGAGGGGCGGGTCGTGGCCCAGGGGTTACACGACGAGCTCATGGCGAGTCACCCCGGCTATGCCCGCCTGGTGCGCGCCTACGAGGAGGACGCCGCCCAGCGGCGGGAGGAGGGAGGCGCCTGATGGCATCCTCCATGGGCCAGTCCCCCTCGCTCTCCACGGTGGGAGTGATCCGGCGGGCCTTCCGGGAGGCCCCCCAGCTGGGGAGGCGGCTGTGGCTGATCCTCCTGCTCAATGCCGCCGGGACGATGGTTCAGGTGCTGGTCCCGGTCCTGATCCAGCAGACCGTCGACCGTGACCTGACGGAGGCGGGCGTGGACGTGGGAGCCGTGCTGGCCAAGGTGGGCGTAGCGGCGGTCGTGCTGGTCCTGGGGGGCTGGGCAGCCCGGGCATCGATGGTGAGGCTGGCCCGGCAGGCGGCGGCTGGACTATCCCACCTGCGGGTCAAGGTCTTCTCCAAGCTGATCTCGGGCTCGGTCCTGCATGTCCAGTCGGAGCGGCGAGGCGCCCTCGTGTCGAGAGTGACC
>JBKHJQ010000192.1:0-5449 GCA_046538055.1 Actinomycetota bacterium | reverse complement strand
CGGGTGGCCCACCCGGGTTCGCACCGGATGGCCGCCGTGGGCGGTGACCGTCTCCGGCACCGCGCGGGAGGTGATCAGGTTGTGCACGATGGAGGCGCCGGAGTGGCGCGCCAGGAACCATCGGGCTATGAGGGCGGTGGTGGTCGACCCCGACAGTGGATGGCCCCGGTCGTCCACGAAGAAAGCCCGGTCGGCGTCGCCGTCGAAAGCCACTCCCAGATCCAGACCCCTGTCCCGGACGAGCCCGACCAGATCCACCAGGTTGGCGGGGTCGATGGGATCGGCGGGATGGTTGGGGAAGCTCCCGTCCGGCTCCAGGTAGAGGCCCTCCAGGATGGGGGCTATGCGATCGAAGATGGTCTCCACCACGACCCCCGCCATCCCGTTCCCGCCGTCCACTCCCACCGTCAGAGGGGAGAAGGAGGCGGGGTCGACGATGGCCAGGAGGTGATCAACGTACCCGGGTATGGGGTCGAGGCTCTCCACCTTCCCCGTCCCGTCGGCGGGTGCCATCCCCTCCTCCGCCATGCGCCGGATCTCGGACAGACCCGACTCCACGCCTATCGGCGCCGCCCCGGCCCGGCACAGCTTGATCCCGTTGTAGGCGGGAGGGTTGTGCGAGGCGGTGATCATCGCCCCCGGCACCCCTCTCGCCCCCGACACGTAGTACACGGTGTCGGTGGCCACCTCGCCCAGGTCGAGCACGTCCACCCCCTGGGAGACCGCCCCGTCCGTGAACGCCCGGGCCAGGGCCGGCGAGGAGGAGCGACAGTCGCGCCCCAGGGCGACGACGGGGGCTTCCACGAACACGGAGAAGGCCGCTCCTATGGCGCGGGCCGCATCCGGGGACAGGATCCCGTCGTCGGTTCGTCCCCGAATGTCGTAGGCCTTGAATATGGAGCTCAGATCGATGGTCGGCTGCCTTGGTCGCGACCGCTGAGTCTACGTCGATCGATGCAGCCAGGAACCCGACCGGTGGGACCGCGCTCACACGTACACTGTCGCCCGGTGCCCACCTTCTCGATCGTCATTCCCGTATACAACGAGGCCTCCTACCTGCCGGTGGGGCTCCCGCGCCTCGTCTCCGATCTGAACCAGGCCGGGATCGACTACCGGATCCTGATCATGGAGAACGGATCGGAGGACGGGACGGCCGAGGTGGCGAGGGACGTGGCGGGCGACTCCCCGGTCGAGGTCCACTCCCTGCCGGTGGCCGACTACGGAGCGGCCATGCGCCAGGGGTTCGTGCTGGCTGACGGGGAATGGGTGGTCAACTTCGACGTGGACTACTTCTCCGCCCCCTTTCTGGAGGAGGTGCTGCACCTGGCGGACACGGCCGATCTGGTCATAGCCTCCAAGCGCGATCCTGGCTCCGAGGATCGCCGCTCACCCCTGCGGAGGCTGGCGACGGTCGTGTTCAACCTCCTCCTCCGCGGCCTCTTCGGTTCTTCGGTGAGCGATACCCACGGGATGAAGGCCTTCCGCCGGGAACTGGTGGAGGACGTGGTACCCGACGTGGTCAGCCGTCAGGACCTCTTCGACACGGAGCTCGTGCTGAGGGCGGAACGACGCGGCTACCGGATCGCGGAGGTGCCGGTGGTGGTGGAGGAAACGAGACCGGCCCGCTCTCTCGTCAAGCGGGTGCCCCGTACCCTCATGGGACTGTGGCGGATTCGGAGGATCCTCCGCTCCTCCGGGTGATCAGCACACCGGCCAGGGCCAACAGGCTCCCGATCGTCAGGATCATCCCCATCCACTCCGCAGCCTTGTGACGGAACTCGAGCACCACCTCGCCTTCGGTGGGAATCACCACCATCAGGGAGGGCGCGGCGTGGTAGGGGCCCTCGGCTCCCTCCGCCACCCAGTTAGGGAAGTAGGACACCTTGACGAGGTGGGGAACGCCTATCGCCTCCGTGGTGAAGCTCACCCGGTGATCCTCGATCTCGACGTCCGACACGGCGTCGTCGGCCACTCCCTGCAGCCGCTCCGCCGGGAGGTCTGCCAGGTCGTCGATCCGGGGCCATTCCTGCGGCCCATCTGCCACCACCCAGCGATCCATGAGCGAGAGGTCGTCGTACCAGTCGAAGGCGACGTCGTTGAAGGTGGGCCCCTCCGATCCCGCCCCGACCAGACCGAGGACCTTGTCGGCGATGCCCCCGTCGGGTGCTTCGTAGACGGCGGGCTGGTGGGTGGCCGCCTCCACCAGTGCCGGTTCGCCCCGGTCGAAGATGGTGAACGGCGGCGACTCGGCCACCTGCTCCAGCCGAGGGTCGTCGGAGGCGGCGGCTGCCGCCTCCGCGTTGTAGGAGACGTAGTAGCGGACACCGTAGAGGCCCATGTGATCCACCCCCCTCCTCGCGTCGCAGTCCAGATCGTCCTCGGGACCCGAGCACATGTTGTGGTACTGCAGCCCCGGCACGGGGTTGGAGGGATTGACTGCCATCTCCCCCGCCATGATGAAATGGAAAGGCGTCGTGAGGCTGGACTCGAAGTAGAGGCCTTCCACCGACGGGTGCCCCCACTCGGTCCAGTAGGGAATCAGCATGGGCGACATGGGCGTGCCGTACTTGTTCAGTCCCTCGTCGCCGCTGTCCGGTTCCCACAGGACCCGCCCATCCGGCAGGGGGGAGATGGTCTGCATGAGAGCCTCGTACTCCGGCCAGGGCTCCTTCGCCTCATAGCCCTCGTAGTTCCATTTGGCCCATCCGTCGATGAACGACACACCCGCCACGGCTCCCAGCCCCAGAAGGCCCACCGTGGCCGTCGTCACCAGGGAACGGGTCCGGACCCGGCCCTCCATCAGCAGCGACAGTCCCAGCAGAGCGAGTGTCACCGCTCCCAGCAGGACGGGAAGCCATCCGGGGGCATCGGGATTGGTTACCGAGAGGCCCACCGCCAGTCCTCCGGCCAGCGCCAGGAGCCCCCGAGACCACCACATGGAGGCCGTCTGGGGGAGCTGGCGGATGATCCAGCGGGCGGCGAAACCCACGGCGATGGCCCCCAGGAAGGCCACCCCGAAGTACCAGTAGGGGAGCAGGCGCCCGTTCCAGAGCTTCCAGCGCTGCTCGGTGAAGATGTCGGGGAATGTTGAGTTGAGGAGGTTGGGAAGGGGGAAGTAGATGACGGGGAGCAGGGTGAAGGCCGCCACCGGGATCACCCGGGGTGTGCGACGGGCCATGAGGATGGCGCCGACGATCGCCAGGGGCAGCAGCAACCACAGCTCGGCCGGCAGCAGCTCCTCCAGGTCGGAGAGAGGCGTCCAGGCCATGTCGGAGGTGTATCCGATGCGGGCCAGGAGGGGAATGGCCCAGAATCCGGCCAGGGCCAGGCCTCCCAGCCAGACGAGGAGCGTGCGGCCTCCCCGTCGCCAGAAGAGGACCGGCACGGACGCGAAGACGATGACGATCGTCGTGATGATGTGGCACAGGGCTGTGAGGGCGAGGAACACGGCCGCCCACACCAGGTGTCGGCGATCGTCCCGCACACCCCGGATCAGGAGACCGAGGTACACCAGCGAGAAGGCGAACGACCAGGAGAAGGAGAACTCCCCCGCCAGGGTGGAAGCCACGTTGGCCCCGTAGATGGTGTAGCTCTCCAGGAAGACGAAGATCACCCCGGAAGCGGCCGCCACCACCGCCAGGATCCGGCCCAGGTTGAGGGAGCGGGCCAGGTAGTAGGCAGCGGGCGGCGTCCCCACCAGCCCCAGGACCGTCACGATCTTGAACGCCACCCCGTAGGGAAGGAACAGATCCAGAAAGACGATCACCAGCGACGGGAGGGGGAAGTAGAAGTAGAACGCAGGGAATCCGGCGAACCACGACTGCGACCATCCCATGACCCGGCCCTGGGGGATGAGGACATCCCGGAGATAGGCCGGGCCCAGGACGTGGGCGCCCATGTCTCCACCCGTGGGAGTGGTGGCCCGCACCAGGAGCGGCGGGTTGAGGACGGCGAGGACCACGAGCGCCAGTCCCGCCACGAGGAACGCCGGAACCCACCACCTCCGGGTGTCGGCCAGGTTCACCGCTCGTTGTTGCGAACTATGTCCAGGATCTGCCCCAGTTCCACCTGAGTCCCGTCACGGTCCCACCATTTCTCCTCGCAGCGGTGGCAGGAGAAGAAGTGAACCTCGGTCCCGTCGGGGAGCCGGTGCTTGATCTCTATCACGTCATGGGCGCGGCATTGCGGGCAGTCCATTGCAGCCTCTGTTGAAACGGGACAAGGGAGTGTACCGTCCGCTACGAGCTTTTCCACAGGCGGGGACGGTTTCACTCCTCCTCCAGCAGGCGCCCGATGTAGCGACTGCGCCGCCGCCCGTTCTCGGTCCAGTAGGCGTACCAGTAGGGACCGTGCGGACACCGGGTACAAGAGGCCTTGCCGCAGCGGACTGCCTGACGGCGCAGTCCGACAGAGACGTTGTCATCCGGTGAAAGCGCTCCGGACCGCTCCAGGTGGGCCCGGGCCAGGATCAGCAGTCTTCGCAGCTCGTGGTCATCGAGGTCACGGACTGCATCGAGGAGGTCGCGGTCCAGCCCCATGGTTGGCGGTTGCTCAGGCGACGTCGATGGCGAACAGAGGAGTGACCGAACGGCGGTCTGTCAGGGTCCAGCCCATGGGCGGGGTCAGGCGATCGGCGTGGTCGACGCACAGGGCGTGGCCGGGCTCGCTGGTGCGCGAGGAGAGGTCCTCCAGCCAGACCGCACGCTCCGCGTAGTCGAACGACATGAAGGTGGCGGCGGGATTGCCGCAGCGGGCACATCTGAAAACCATGCCGGGAAGGCTAACCAGCCTCCCTCGCTCTGCCTGGCATTTGGCGGCCACAGGTGCCCGGCATGTCGAGGCGGAATGTCAGGACCGGGGCGGTGGGCTATCGGAAGCGGCGGGATGGCAGGGGCACGCCGCCCCGCCACCACAGTCCCGTGCCATCTTCGTGGATTCGTACCACCGACGGCACGGCGTCGATTCCGAGGGTCTCGAACACCTCGGGGTTCTTCTCCCAGCTCAGCTCCGTGTGAGCCATGTCTCTGCGCACCAACCGCTCCCTGGCCCTTCCACAGGTGCCGCAGCCGTCCGATGTGAGCAGGTAGAGCCCGGGTGGCAGATCGGTGCGGCCCAGCCGTCTGCGCCGCACCAGGGGGCGTCGCCTCAGCAGCACGGCCAGGGCCACCACCACGGCGGCCACCGCTGCCACTACCAGCAGGCGCTCGATCATCCGGATCGTGCTCGGCCGAGGTCTCCCGCTGCGCCGTCGGACCCTACCGTCAGCCAGTGCACCACCACCTCCCCGTCGGCTTCGAGGCGCGCTCCCACTCCCCGCTCCGGGAGGGTGGCCTCCACCAACGACGACGCCGGCACGTCGACTGTCTCGATGGACTGTCCGCTGCCCGCCATCAGCTCCGCCGACACGTCCACCGTGCCGGGGTTGAAGATCAGCACCCGGGTCTGGCCC
>JBKHJQ010000191.1:0-5455 GCA_046538055.1 Actinomycetota bacterium | reverse complement strand
GGTCAAGGCGATGGTGGAAGCCCGCAACCTCAACGTCGCCCTCTCCACCCTGCGCCAGATCCAGTTCGGCCTGCTCGACATGGGCTTGCACGGGGAGGGAGCAGGCCAGGCGAACGTGGACGAGATCCACCGGCGGGCCACCGAGGTGTCCCTCCTCCCCTTCCACGAGGGCACCTTCTTCCCGGCCAGCTTCGGGCACATGCTGGGCGGCTACGACGCCGGCTACTACGGGTACCTGTGGTCCGAGGTGTACGGCGACGACATGTTCAGCCGGTTCGAGGAGGAGGGCGTGACCGATCCGGTCGTAGGCGCCGAGTACCGGCGGGCCATCCTGGAGCCGGGCGGGACCCAGGACGGCATGGACCTCCTCGTGGAGTTCCTGGGGAGAGAACCCAACAACGCCGCGTTCTTGCGGAAGCTGGGGATCGGCTGACCGGGAACCGATCGGGCGCCCTCATGCGTCTTCTATGTGAGGGTTTACGACCGATTTATCCTCGGGTCGGCATCGTGGCCCGCGACAAGGCTGCCGTAGCTCTATCCCCGGCAGCAGGCCAAGACCGGACCCGGCAGGGTCCGGGAATGTCACAAGCCTCCGGTACGTTGTTCAGGTACGTACCGGAAGAAAGGAGGGTCCCATGAGCGATACCCTTAAGGGCAAGGCCATCAAGGGGGTCACCCGTGCGTCCCGCCGCTACTCCGAGGGCCGGATTTGCGCCGACCCAGAGTGCGACACCAAACTGAGCATGTACAACAAGCGTGAGTACTGCCACGTGCATGCACCCGTCAAGTTCCCTCGCGTGCGGGGTCGGATCGTGGCGGAAGGCACCGGGTGACAGTACCCGCGCATCAGAACTAAGCTCCCCCTTGGGTGTCGCGGTCTCAGGTTCTCTCCCCCTCCCCCGACACCGCGATGCCCATCTGGAGGCCCCGGTCCCCCCGGCCGGGGCCTCCCCCTTTTCCCCCTTTGAGGGGTGCCGGTTTTCTGCTCACCCCACCCCCGGTGGGGTAGGCTCCGGAAGCGGCTAGACTCCAGGGCGTGAAGCAAGAGCACAAGGAATCCGCTCTCAACCGGCTCAAGACCGTCCGCGGCCACCTCGATGCCGTGCTGGCCATGGTGGAGGAGGAGCGCTACTGCCCGGACGTGATGAAGCAGGTGTCCGCCTTGCAGGCGTCACTGGAGAGAGTCAACCGGATCCTCCTCCAGAACCATCTCGAAACCTGCGTCACCGAGGCCGTAGCCGAGGGCCGCACCGCCCAGATCGTGGACGAGCTGATGGAGACGATGAAGTACACCGCATCCGTGACCGGACCCAGCCCCGGGGAGGCATCATGACCGACCAGATCCTCAAGGTACCCGAGATCCATTGCGCCCACTGCAAGGAGAGCATCGAGGGGGCTGTGTCCGCCCTGGACGGCGTGCAGAACGTCCGGGTGGACATCGATCCACGCACCGTGAACCTCAGCTACGACGAGACACAGGTCGACCTGGAGGCGATCAAGCAGGCCATCGAGTCCGTGGGCTACGAGGTGCCCGAGCAGGCGTGAGCACCTCCCCCGCTCCCGAGGTCCTCAGCTTCGATGTGGAGGGGATGACCTGCGCCTCGTGCGCCAGCCGCGTCGAGCGCATCCTCTCCCGCCAGGAGGGAGTCGACGCGGCCACCGTCAATCTCGCCGGTCGATCTGCCACGGTCCGTGTGGGCGAACACGCCGACCCCCATGCCCTGGAGGAGGCGGTCCGTGCCATCGGCTACGAGCTCAGCCTGCGCAGCGAGGACGAGCCGCGCCGCAGCCTGACGGAGACCTACCGCAGCGAATCACGGACCCAATGGAGGCGATTCTGGGTGGCGGTGGCTCTCTCCGCTCCTCTCATGGCCCTGGCCATGCTGGGACCGGAGGCGGCGTGGAGCAAGCTGGCCCAGTGGGCGCTTGCCACCCCCGTGGTGCTGTGGGCGGGCGCTCCCTTCCATCGCACCGCCTTCAAGCAGCTGAGAAGCAGGACGGTGGGAATGGACACCCTCATCTCCATGGGATCGCTCATCGCTTACGTGTATTCGGTGTGGGGCGTGTTCAACGCCGCCCCGCCGTTCTTCGAGACTGCGGCGATGATCGTCACCCTCATCACGCTGGGCCGCGCTCTGGAGGCGGGCGCCAAGGGCCGGGCTTCCACCGCCATACAGCGGCTGGCCGAGCTCGGAGCGCGGGAGGCGACCATCCTGGTGGACGGGACAGAACGCCGCATCGAGGCCTCCCGCCTGGTCCCGGGTGACCGGATGGTGATCCGTCCCGGCGAGAAGATCCCCACCGACGGGGTCATCCGGGAGGGCCGCAGCTCCATCGACGAGTCGATGCTCACCGGGGAGTCCCTGCCGGTGGACCGGTCACCGGGGGACGACGTGTTCGGCGCCACCGTCAACCAGCAGGGCAGGCTGGTGGTGGAGGCCACCCGGGTGGGATCCGACACGGCCCTCGCCCAGATCGTCCAGTTGGTGGAGGAGGCGCAATCCCGGAAGGCACCGGTGCAGCGCCTGGCCGACCGGATCTCGGCCATCTTCGTTCCCACCGTCATCGCCATCGCGGCCGTCACCGCCGGGGCGTGGCTGGCCTGGAGCGGCGACCCCACCCAGGCCATGCGGGCGGCGGTAGCCGTCCTCATCATCGCCTGCCCGTGCGCCCTGGGCCTGGCCACCCCCACCGCCATCATGGTGGGCAGCGGGCGGGGCGCCGAGCTGGGTGTGCTGTTCAAGAACCCGGACGTCTTCGAGGCGGCTCACGACATCGACATGGTCCTCTTCGACAAGACGGGCACCCTCACCACCGGAGTGATGTCCCTCACCGACATCGAAACGGACGCTCCCCAGGAACGCTTCCTCTACCTGGTGGCTTCCGTGGAGGGGGCCTCCGGCCACCCCATCGGACGGGCCGTGGCGGACGGGGCGGAGGCGAGAGGGGCGACCCTCAGCCAGGAGGTGGAGGTTGAGTCCTTCGCCGGCCTGGGAGTGGTGGGGACTGTGGACGGGGTGACGGTGGCGGTGGGCAAGGAGAAGCTGCTGGCGGACCGGGGCTTGCTGGTGGCCGATCGATGGCACCAGGCCCTGCAAAGGCTGGAAGAGGAGGGCAAGACCGCGTTCCTGGCCGGCTGGGACGGCGAGGTCCAGGGGGTGATCGGGGTGGCCGACACAGTCCGGCCCGCCTCGGCCGCGGCCATATCCCGGCTTGCAGCCCATTCGATCGGAACCGTCCTCGTCACGGGCGACAACCGCCGCACTGCCGAGCGCATCGCCGCAGACCTGGGAATCGAGCAGGTGGTGGCGGAGGTCCTGCCGGGCGACAAGGCTGCCGAGGTGGCGCGCTTTCAGGACGGGGGAGCCACGGTCGCCTTCGTCGGTGACGGGGTCAACGACGCCCCCGCCCTCACCACCGCCGACCTGGGAGTGGCGGTGGGCTCGGGGACGGACGTGGCCCGGGAGGCGGGGGGCGTGGTCCTCATGTCCTCCGATCCCCGTCTGGTGCACGTCGCCATCGACCTGGCCCGATCCACCTTCCGGGTGATCCGCCAGAACCTGTTCTGGGCATTCGCCTACAACGTTGCCGCCATTCCGCTGGCGGCCGTGGGTCTGCTCGACCCGATGCTGGCGGCGGCCGCCATGGCGTTCTCCTCCGTCTCTGTGGTCACCAACAGCCTCCGCCTCCGCCGTTACTCCTGACCACAACCACCCGTCACCCGAAAACGGCCCAGGGAGAGGGGTCAGGGATCCTCCTGAAATATGAAACGGAGGA
Organism: Actinomycetota bacterium; assembly: GCA_046538055.1. Taxonomy (GTDB): domain Bacteria; phylum Actinomycetota; class Acidimicrobiia; order Spongiisociales; family ZC4RG35; genus ZC4RG17. The sequence continues at coordinate 1,678 of JBKHJQ010000191.1, read as the reverse complement.
AGCGGGTGACGGCGCGGTGGAGATCGTCGGGATCACCGGAGTTGTCGATGACCACGGAGGCCATCGCCAGCCACTCTTCCCGGGTGGGCTGGTTGGCGATCCGGCCGTCGATATCCTCCTCGCTCAGGCCCCTCTCCCGCAGACGGCGACGGCGGATCTCGTCGGGTACATCGACCACCACCGTAGGGAGGTTCCCGGCCAGGGCGATGGGCACCGACAGCTCCAGCACACCCCGGGTGGTGGCGGCCATCCGGTAGCGGAGCTCTTCGGAGATGAGGGGATGGGTGATCGACTCGAGCTCCTTCAGCTGACCACGATCCGAGAAGACGATCGCCCCCAGTGCCTTGCGGTCCACCTGCCCGCCCTTCATCACCTCCGGCCATCGGGCCTCTACCGCCGACCGGGCCGGCCCGGCCAGAACATCGTGGCCCACCAGGTCGGCATCGATCGTGGAGTAGCCCGCCGCCGAGGCCAGACGGGTGACGGTGCTCTTGCCGCAGCCGATCCCGCCGGTCACCACCCACCATGTCATAGCGGTGACTCTAGGGACCGGTCGACCCCACCGGATGCGGGCTGCGAGTACACGGTGGGTTCGTGTAGCTTGGAACCGGATGAGCTCATTCGAATGGATCAGCCGCCCCCGGCTCCGGGATCCGGTCGCCCTCATCGGTTTCTCGGGTTGGGGCGACGCGGGTGAGGCGTCCAGTGACGCCGCTCGCCACCTGGTAGCCGAGTACGAGGCCGAGACCGTCGGCAGGTTCGATTCCGACCCCTTCATGGACTTCCAGGTCAACCGCCCCGTCATCTCACTGGACTCGGAGGGAGTCCGCTCCATCTCCTGGCCGACGACCGAGGTGCTGGTGGTGCACTTCCCGGAGCGGGATCTCGTGGTGGTGATCGGTGAGGAGCCCAACTACAACTGGAAGCGGTTCGTCAACGAGCTCTGCAGCGCCCTGCGGGAGCTCAACGTGACCGAGGCAATCCTGATGGGCGCCTTCGTGGGACAGGTCGCTCACACCATCCCGGTGCCGGTCGTGGGGTCCTCCCCTTCGGCGCGCGTGGTGGCCAGCCACGGGTTGCTTCCCTCCCGATATGAGGGACCCACCGGCATCGTGGGGGTTCTCACCCAGGCCCTCGACAACCACGGCATCGACAGTGTCAGCCTGTGGGCGGCCGTTCCCCACTACCTGTCCAACCAGTCGTATCCCCCCGGCGTGGAGGCACTTCTCCGCAAGGCGACCGAGATAGCCGGGCTGTCGATCGACATGGAGCCGTTGCACACGGAATCCCATCTCTTCCAGAGCCGGGTGCGGGCAGCCCTGGACGAGTCCGAGGAACTAGCCGACTACGTGCGCCAACTCGAGGAAGAGGGGCTGGAGACCGAGGACTCGGGTGAGGATCTGGTGGACGAGATCGAGCGTTACCTGAGAGACGTATGACGCCGGCCGGCTCTAGGCCGGCCGAGCATCATTTGCGCTTGTGGCGGTTCGCCTTGAGGCGCTTGCGATACTTGTGCTTGGACATCTTCTTTCGCCGTTTCTTGACCAGAGAACCCATTCAGACTCCGAAATCGAGGGACCCTTACGTGATGAGATTGGTGCGTGCCGGGCGCTAGGTCAAGCCGAGACCTCCACCCCGGCCGTCGCCACCCGGAGCGCCAGAACCCGCACGTCGGAGC
>JBKHJQ010000003.1:0-21049 GCA_046538055.1 Actinomycetota bacterium | reverse complement strand
GGTCAAGGCGCTGGAGGAGCTGACCGGGATCCAGGTGGGAGGCCCGACAGGCTGACGGCTCCGGTCAGCGCCCGTTCCGGGAGAAGTGCTGGGGATCGTCCAGGGACGTCCAGCGCCCGCCCCAGCCCCATCCGATGTCGTCGAAGGCCCGGGTGACGGGGTCTCCCTCGTGGATCATGCCGGGCAGGTCGCGGTCGCGGTCCGCGTACGCCCCCGCCAGCTCGGGGAGGACGATGTCGCCCCGGACATAGGGGTTGTGGAAGGGATTGATGTCGATGGCGAGGCCGTAGGCGTGCTGGGACCATCCCGAGCCCCCTGTGACGGGGCGGCATACGAAGGCGGCGGTGACGTTCCCGTCGCCGGTGGGATCCGCCTCCAGGTCCCGGGGCGAGGTGATTCGCATCTGCTCGATCGGGAACTCCGCCTCATACAGCCGCCGGAACACCGACACCACGTCTTCCGCCACCGCCTCGGCCACCATGAGCTCCCCGGTGTGGGGCTCCTGATCGAACCCCAGGAACGTGATGGTGACGTAGGCCAGGTCCTCCAGATCCACCGGGCACTCCTCGCTCCAGGTGGAGCGCTCCGCCACCTCGGGGGGCACGGAGCCGATGCTGGAGTGGAAGGAGTCGTCCGGCGGAGGCGGAAGCAGGTCGGTGGTGGTGAAGCGCCGGTCCACCAGCTCCGGCGGGGTGGGCTGCGGAACCGCCTCGCCCTCCTCGTCCACCGGCAGGGGCCGTTCCCCCAGCCATCCCGGCGGGTCGGTGACGCCTTCCGGGAGAGCCAGACTGGTGGTGGTTGGGGGTGGGGGCGTCGACGCTGTGGTGGTGGACGGAGACGCGGTCGACGGGGTGGCGGTGGCTGGGGGAGTCGATGCTGAGGTCGAGGTCGACGTGGTGGTGGGCGGTGAGGGGGCCGGCTCGGGCTGTGTGGTCCGGGCCTGGCAGGCGACGATCAGCAGCGCCGCCAGGAGCATGCCGATCCGGGTCCGCATCGCGGCCAGGATGGCATGGCCGTCGCCCTACTCGGGCCGGATGTGGGTGGGGCCCCGGGCTCGGGGCCCCACCCACGGCTCATCCTTCGACCACCTCGCCGGCGGGGTCGAGGACGAACCAGTTGCCGCCCACTCCCTGGCCAGTCACGTCTCCGGCCTCGGTGTCCCCGGCGTAGTAGTAGAGAGGCCATCCGTTGTAGGTCGCCTGGGTGGACCCGTCGTCCCGCTCGGTGGTGCCCAGCATCTCCCCATCGATGCCGTCTCCGGCCGGGACATCGCCCTCCAGGGGCGGCCAGGTGGAGGCGCAGGAGTCGTAGCAGGTGCTGTCTCCCTGCTCGTCGGGGAGGAAGATGTAGAGGGTGAGCCCGTCGGGGCCCACCAGGACCTCACCCAGCTCGGTCTCGGCGACTCCTACCCCTCCGGAGGCGGCTCCGTCGGACTGCCCGTCATCCGAATCGCCGCCGTCGCCGGGAGACCCGTAGTCGTAGTTGGGGTTGGTGGCGGGCGGGGAGGTGGAGCTCGTCGTGGTCTGGGCGGACGTCGTGGGCGGGGAGGTCTCGGGTGGTGCCGTGGTCTCGGCCGGAGCCGTGGCCTCGTCTGCCTGGGTGTCGGGAGCCTGGGCGGCATCGGTCGTGTCCGTGCCCTCGCCTCCCCCGCAGGCGGCAAGCAGCAGAGCCGCTCCCATCAGGCCGATGACTGTGCGTCTCATGTGGGTCCCTCCGGAGTAGTGGTCATCTGCCGGGGAATACGCACGCCCGGGAGGGATCGGTTCACTAGACCGGCTGCTGCACCAGGTCGGCCACGCTCCCGTCCAGTACGGGGATGGCGTCGATGCCCTGATGGCGCAGCAGGGAAGCGGCGATGGCCGAGCGGTAGCCGCTGGCGCATATCACCCACACCGGCTCGGCCTGGTCCATCTCGGGAGGGGGACCGTCCAACAGGTCGGGGAGGTAGCGATAGAGGGTTCCCTCGGGAGCCAGCTGCTCGCGCTCGGCGGGTGAGCGGACGTCCAGGATCTGCCCGTCCGCCGGGATCTCCGAAACGAGGGCGGTGCGGCTCTCCACCCCGGAGACATCCCCGTCGGGGAGGACCACACCGGCCACCTGGTCGATTCCGATCCGGCGAAGCTGGAGGAGCGCCTCGTCTACCTCCGCTTCGTTCTCCGCCACCAGATGCGCCTCCGCGTCGGCAGGGATCAGCCACCCGAACCAGGTTCCGAACTGCTCGCTGAGGGGGATATTGACGGAGCCGGGGAGATGGCCCGCGGCGTAGCTCGATGCGGGCCGGATATCCACCACGGTGGAGGTGGGATCGAGGGCTGACGGGTCGGAGCGGGGGGCGGGGTCCTGGGGCATCGGGGCCGGCCCTCGCAGGTTGATGGGTGCCATGCGGGCGTAGTAGCGGGGATAGGGCTGGAGGCCTGCCAGGTGCGTCCCCACGAAGTCGTCGGCATCGGGTGCCGTCAGCGCCGGGTTGTCCCGTCTCTCCCGGGCGATGGTGGAGGTGGCTTCGCCCGCTTCCGAGACGGTGCAGAACGAGCCGGCGCCGTGGGTGGGGTACAGGCCGGTCTCTCCGGGTAGGGCCGCCAGCCGTCGCACCGATCCGAACTGGAGGCGGGCCAGCGTCTCGGCTCTCTCGGGGCCGAGGAGGTCGCTTCTGCCGGCCGAGCCCACCAGCAGGGAGCCCCCCGAGAAGACCGCTTGGGGGTTCCCGTCGACCAGGATCAGATAGCTGGTGTGCTCGGGGGTGTGGCCGGGGGTGTGGATGGGGCGGACGGCCAGGTCGCCCTCCACCAGATCCTCCATGTGGAAGGCGGGCGTGTGGGCGAAGGCGGGAGCGGCGGCCGCCGGCATCACCAGCTCGGCGCCGGTGCGCCGGGCCGCCGCCAGTCCACCCGAGACGTAGTCGTTGTGCAGGTGGGTCTCCAGCACCCACCGCGGCTCCGAGGAGTCCAGGGCGGCCAGGAACCGCTCGATGTCGCGCTGGGGATCGACCAGCACGGCCAGTCCCTGGAAGGTCACGAGATACGTCGAGTCCCCCAGCCCTTCCGTGCGGAAGGTGAGGACGTCGATCACTCTTGCATCCCCAGGGCGTGCATGCCGCCCGCCATGTTGGCGGCGTTGTCGAAGCCGCACATCGTCAGGTAGGCAGCCACCTGCTGGCTGCGGTTGCCGGAGCGGCAGACCACCAGGGTGGGTCGGCCGGGATCGAGGCTTTCGAGCGAGTCGGGGAGCTCGCCCATCCGCAGGCGGATGGCACCCGGGAGGGTCCCCAGCTCCCATTCCACCGGCTCGCGGATATCGAGGAGCACGCCGTCGTTCTTCTCGATCCACTCCTCCCACTCGTGGGCGGGTACCTGCTCAATCTCCACTTTTCTCTCTGGGTGGCTCGGTCACAGATACGGTAACGTCCCCGCCAGCCTGTGTGCCGACGGGAGCGGGTGCCCTGTCTTCTACACTCCCGGTCCACCAGCATGGGTGTGCCATCGACATAGCCGTTCTCGTCTCCGGTTCCGGTTCCAATCTCCAGGCGCTGCTGGACGGCCAGGGGCCGTACCGGGTCGCCGGGGTCCTGGCCGACCGCCCCGGCATACCCGCCCTGGAGCGAGCGCACCGGGCCGGAGTCCCCACATCCGTGATCCCCTGGGACGGCGACCGGACTGCCTTCACATCCGCACTGTGTGAACGGGTGGAGAAGGCCGGGGCCCAGGCAATGGCGCTGGCGGGATTCATGCGCATATTGGGGCCGGAGGCGATCCGGCGGTTCCCTCACCGCATCCTCAACGTCCATCCCTCCCTCCTCCCCGCCTTCCCGGGAGCACACGCCGTCTCCCAGGCCCTGGAGTACGGGGTGAAGGTGGCCGGGGTGACGGTCCACTTCGTGGACGAGGAGGTGGACCACGGGCCCATCATCTCCCAGGTCCCGGTGATGGTCCTGGCCGAGGACGACGAGGAGACCCTCCACCGCCGTATCCAGAGAGAGGAGCATCGTGTCTACCCGGAGGTGATGGCGGCCCTGGCCCGGGGCGAGATCAGTGTGCAGGGTCGCCGCGTCCACTGGAGGAGAGCATGAGCAGGATCGAGGTGAAGAGGGCGCTGGTATCGGTGTCCGACAAGACGGGTCTGGTGGAGCTGGGCAGCCGGCTGGAGGCTGCGGGGGTGGCGATCGTCTCCTCCGGAGGCACGGCCCGGGCCCTGGCGGAGGCGGGAGTGGCGGTGACGCCCGTGGAGGAGGTGACCGGCGCGCCCGAGATGCTGGGAGGCCGGGTGAAGACCCTCCATCCCCTCATCCACGGCGGCATCCTGGCCGACCCCTCGGATGACGCCCACCGCGCCGACCTGGCGGAACGGGGGGTGGATCCGGTCCAGCTCGTGGTGGCGAACCTCTACCCCTTCGAGGAGACGCGGCGTCGGCAGGGCGCCACCTACGCCGAGATCACAGAGGAGATCGACATCGGAGGCCCCGCCATGGTGAGAGCGGCCGCCAAGAACCATGCCTGGGTGGGTGTCGTCACCGATCCTTCCCAGTACGAGGAGGTGCTGGAGGCAGTGGAAGCAGGAGGGCTGGACGACGAGCTGCGGAGGCGGCTGGCGGCCGCCGCCTTCTTCCGCACCGCTTCCTACGATGCCGCCATCGTCTCCTGGCTGCATTCGGGCGACCTGCCGGAGCGCCTGGTGATCCCCCTGGAGCGGGCCGGGATGCTGCGCTACGGAGAGAACCCCCACCAGCCCGGGGCTACCTACCGGGAGACCGGGTCGTCTCCCTGGTGGTGGGAGGCCGACCTCGTCGGGGGCAAGGAGATGTCGTTCAACAACCACCTGGACGCCGAGGCGGCCTGGCGGCTCGTCAACCGCCTGGACGGGCCCGCGGCAGTGGTGGTGAAGCACACCAATCCCTGCGGTGCGGCAGTGGGCGGCTCTCCGGCGGAGGCATACCGCCGGGCCTGGGAGTGCGACCCGCAGTCGGCCTTCGGCGGGGTGGTGGCGGTGGACCGGGAGGTGGACGGCGCCACCGCCCGGGAGATCGTGGCCAACTTCGTGGAGGTGGCGGTGGTCCCGTCCGTGTCGGACGAGGCCCGGGGGATCCTCGCCCAGAAGCCCAACCTGCGGGTGCTGGTGGCACCGCCTCCGTCGGGTGTGGGCCTGGACATGCGCCGTCTGGAGGGAGGCTTCGCGGCCCAGGTCCGCGACTTCCCCGACGCGTCCGGGGAGTGGAAGGTGGTGTCGGCCACTTCACCCACCGACGACCAGATGCGGGACCTGCGGTTCGCCTGGGTGGTGGCCGCATCCACCAAATCCAACGCCATCGTCATAGCCGCAGACGGCGCGGCGGTGGGCGTGGGAGCGGGAGATCAGAGCCGGGTGGGCGCCGCTCACCGTGCCGTGGAGAAGGCAGGAGGGAGGGCCGAGGGGGCGGTGGCCGCCTCCGATGCCTTCTTCCCGTTCCCGGATGGCCTGGAGACGCTGGCTGCGGCCGGGGTGACGGCGGTGGTGGAGCCGGGAGGCTCCCGGCGGGACGACGATGTGATCGCCGCCGCCGACCGCCTGGGGGTGAGCCTGGTGCTCACGGGGCGGCGCCACTTCCTGCACTGAGCGGCTCACAGCACCGAGTGCAGGTCCTCGATGAGGTCGTCGGGGTCCTCCAGCCCTACCGACAGACGGAACACCCCGTCCCCGGCGAAGGAGCGGTAGGCCTCCAGGGCATCCCCTTCCAGGTGGTAGCTGCTCCGCATGAGGTCCTCGGTCGGCATCCAGTACACCAGGCTGCGGTGGTGGCCCAGGGACACGGCGTAGTGGATGACCCGCAGCTCCTTCGTCATCCGCTCTGCCACCGCCGGCCCATCCTCCACCTTGAAGGTGAGCATCCCCGAGAAGTTGTCCATCTGGCGGCGGGCGAGATCGTGCTGGGGATGGGACTCCAGGCCCGGGTAGGTCACGCCGGTGACACCTTCGTGTCCCTCCAGGGCCCGGGCCATCGCCAGGGCACCCGCCTCGTGGGCGGCCATCCGGATGGGGAGGGTGGCGGCACCCCTCATCACCAGCCAGGCGTTGAACGGAGATATCACTCCCCCGTAGTGGACGGTGGCCTCCAGGTCGAGGTGCGCCAGCCGGTCACGGTCTGACAGCACCGCCCCGCCCAGGGCGTCGCCGTGGCCGCCGATGTACTTGGTGAGGGAATGGACCACGTAGTCGGCTCCCAGCTCCAGCGGCCGGGTGGCGATCGGGGTGGCGAAGGTGGAGTCCACCACCAGGTCGGCCCCGGCGGCATGGGCCAGGTCCGCCACCGTGGCGATGTCGGTGATCCGCATGATGGGGTTGGCGGGAGTCTCCACCCACACCAGGGACGCGGGCCGGCCCAGCACCGCCTCCACGGCGGCGGGATCGGAGGTGTCCACCTTCTCCACCTCCACGCCCATGCGGGGAAGGGTGTGGTGGGCCAGTTCCGCCGTCCCGGGATAGACCACGTCGCCCACCACCAGCCGGTCGCCGGGCGACAGGCGGGTGAGCAACAGGGCCGAGATGGCCGCCATCCCCGAGGCGTAGGCCCGGCAGTCGTCGGCCCACTCCAGCGCCGCCAGCTTCACCTCCAGCTGACGGACCGTGGGGTTCCCCCACCGGGTGTACATGAACCCCTCGTCGTCGACCTGCTCCATGGCGGAGAAGCGCTTGGGCTCGTCCACGGAGAAGGTGGTGGACATGACGATGTTGGGAGCGGAGGCGCCGGTGACCGGGTCGGGCTCCTCGCCGGCATGGATGGCCCGCGTCCGCGTCCGGGCGGCGTCAGGAAGATGTGAGCTCATGGGCTCAGGTTACGATGCTCGGGACTCGAGATGTCTTCGCGACCGCGCATGCGACTGGCCGGCCCCGTCCTGGATGCGGCCCGCCCCCTGGAGCTGGCGGAGTTCTACTCCCGTCTCCTGGGATGGGAGATCGTGCGCCGCGAGGGTCCCCAACCCGGGAACCCTCCTGAGGACGGCTGGGCGTTGCTTCGCTCCCCGGACGGATCCCAGAAGGTAGAGGTCCAATGGGAGCCCAACTACGTGGCGCCCATTTGGCCGTCCGTCCGGGGTGAGCAGCTGATGATGATCCACCTCGACATCGGGGTGGACGACCTGGAAGCGGGTGTGGAGCGGGCGCTGGAGTCGGGCGCCAGGTTGGCCGGCCACCAGCCCCAGGATGAGGTCCGGGTGATGCTGGACCCCGAGGGCCACCCCTTCTGCCTGTTCCCCGATCCCTCCTGAGGGCGGTTCAGGCCGTGACCGGGATTCCCATCTCCTCCAGCATCTGGTTGGCCTGCTGCAGCATGGCCTCTGCCTCTGCCGGCCTACCTGCCAGCTCCAGGGCGGCTCCGTGGTCCCGCAGGGTGGGGGCCAGATGTGCCCGGGCGCCGATCTTCTCGAAGATCGCCTCGGCTGCCTCGAAGTCGGCCAGCGCCGCCTCCCAGTCGGGGTCGTCCAGCATGAGGCGGACGGTGGCCCGGTGGCGGAGGATCTGGCCCTCGTTGAGGGGGTTGCGGACGTGGCGGGCTGCGTCCAGGGCTTCGTCGAAGTCCTCCACGGACGGTGTGCCCAGACGGGCCCGGGCGTCGGCCAGCCAGGCCCGGCCCAGGGCCAGGAGGTCGCTTCCCACCTCGCAGTAGGCGGCCATCTCCCCGCCCCTCTCCAGATGGGTGCGGGCCGAGTCGGCGTCCCCCAGGCGGAGCTGCTGGGAGCCGGCCAGGAGGTTGCCCAGCAGGGAGCACGCCAGGTTCCCGGTCTCGTCGGCGGCCCGGATCGCCCGGTCGGTGAACTCCCGCGCCGCCGACAGGTTGCCCCGGTCCGACTCCAGCCAGCCCTCGAAGATGTCGATGTCGAGCATGGCGTTGGGATCACCGCTCTCGGTGGCAGAGGCCCGTGCCCGGGCCACCCACTCCTCCGCTTCCTCGAAGCGGCCCAGGGTGGACAGGGCTCGGGACGCCATCCCCGCGTACTGAGCGGCATCCACCGGGTTTCGGGCCTCCTCCAACTCGGGGACCGCCTCCCGCCACAGCTCCAGGGCACCCGGGAAGTCCCCGTGGTAGAAGCGCACGTCGCCCATGCGGGCGGCGGGGAGGGCGCGCAGCTCGGGATCGTCCAGTTCAGCGGCCAGCCGGAACGCCTCGTCCAGGGAGGCACGCAGCTCGGCGCTGGTCTCGTACGACTCCCCGGTCTCGAGGCGGGAGCGAACCAGGGCGAGATGGGTCCGGACCAGGAGATCCGGGTCACCCACCGCTTTCGCATCGGGCAATGCCTCCTCCAGCAGAGCGATGCTCTGGCCGTAGGGCACGAATGTGTACCCGGCCCGGTCCTGGCCCAGGACCGCCTCCACCCGGCCCGCCGGGTGGCCTCGTCGGCGTCGGTCAGCCACGCCATGGCGCGCGAGAAGAACGAGAACGCCTCCCGGTTGGCGAACTGCGCCAGGGCACGGCGTCCCGCCTCCATCAGGTACCGGACGGCCCGGGGGTCCTCCGCCGTGTCGAAATGATGGCCCAGCAGGGCGGCAATCTCCTCGGGCCTGTCGGGGTGGCTCTGCTCCAGGGCCTCTCCCACCCGCCGGTGCAGGGCGCGGCGCTCCCGACGGAGGAGTGAGGAGTACACCACCTCCTGGACCAGGGCGTGGCGGAAGGCGTACTCCAGCTCGGGACGGGTGCCCGCCAGGCGAATCAGGCCCTGGGACTCCAGCTCTCCCAGCCGGGAGTGGATGGACCCCGCCGCCTGGTCCTCGAGGTCCTCCAGCTCCGCCACGAGCGATGTGGGGAAGCGACGTCCGATCACCGAGGCGATCCGGGCGGTGTGGCGGGCGGCGTCGGGTAGGCGGTCGACGCGGGAGGCGATGAGAGATTCCACGGTGTCGGGCACGTCGATGGACTCCATGGCGTGGGTGGCCATCCAGCGGTCCCCGTGCCTCTCGATGGCGCCCCGGTCGATCAGCATGCGCACCACCTCCTCCACGAAGAAGGGGTTCCCCTCCGCCTTCTCCAGGACGAGGTTGCGCACCTCGTCGGGGAGCGCCTCGATCTCCAGGAGGCGGGAGACGAGCTCCCGGGCGTCGGACTCGCCCAGCGGGGTGAGGGAGAGCTCGGTGAGCGCCTCACCGAGGTGCTGGCGGGCGGACTGGATCGCCTCCCACCCCGCCGAGGTCCGGTCGAGGCGGGAGGTGAGGATGAGGAGGACCGGGGCGTCGTGGCAGGCGGGTATCAGGTCGGCCAGGACCTCGGCCGAGGAGGGGTCCGCCCAGTGGACGTCCTCGCACACGATCACCAGGGGATCGTGATCCTCGGCCCGGGTGCGGATGAGCGTGGAGATTGCCCTCTCGTAGGCGGCACGCCGGGAAGCGTCTCCCCGAGCGCCCTCCCTGACCGCACCGGCCAGCTCCGCCAGGTCCTCCAGTGCCGGCTCCCCGGCGCCCAGCAGCTCGGTGCCTCGCTCTTCCACCACCCGGCTCACCTGCTCGGGATCGTCGTTGTCGCTCGCTCCCAGCAGGGAACCCACCATGGACGTGAGGAGGTGATAGGGCATCTGGCGCCCGTAGGACAGGCAGCGGCCCACCGCCCAACCCGTGGCGTCGTTCTCGGTGAGACGGGAGTGCAGCTCCCGGAGGAGCCGGCTCTTGCCGATGCCGGGCTCGCCCAGGATCACCGCCACCCGACCCCGGCCGGCGGCGGCGATCGCCGCCAGCGACTCCAGGGTCTCCAGTTCCTGGACCCGGCCCACCATGGGGCTGCGGAGACCCGGGACACCCCGGGAACGGGTGGGTGCCCGCCGGGAGCCGACCACCTCGTAGGCGCGCACCGGGGCGGACTTGCCCTTCAGCTCCAGCAGTCCGGCGTCGCGGACGTCCACGTCCGGGCCTACGAGCCGGTACGTGTCGGCGGTGATGAGCACCGAGTCCGGCTCGGCCGCGGTCTGCACGCGGGCCGCCACGTTCATCGTGTCCCCCATGGCGGTGTACTCGGTGTAGCTCCCGGTTCCCACCGCTCCCGCCACGGTGAGTCCGGTGTTGACCCCCACCCGGATCTGCAGCTCGTGGTTCAGCCCCTTGCTGAGTGCCTCCACGGCGGTGACCATGTCCAGGCCCGCCTGCACCGCCCGCCAGGGGTCGTCCTCGTGGGCGCGGGGTGCGCCGAAGACCGCTACCACCGCGTCCCCTCCGAACTGAGTGATGGTTCCCTCGTATCTCTCCACCGCCTCCGCCATCGCCTCGAAGACCCGGTTCATGGTCATGGCCCAGTCCTCGGGATCCATGGTCTCGGCCAGGGCGGTGGAGCCGACGACGTCGGCGAAGAGGGCGGTGATGCGGCGTCGCTCGCCTTCTACCTGGTGCGCTGGTTTGGCTCGGTCCATGGGTGGTGGCACGGCGGGTGGGCAGAGCCGCCTCCCCAGCCTAACGGCCGTTCTCAGATCAGTTTGGACGACCCGCGGTCGTGACCGCCACTTGAATGGGTACCCCCCGGTGGGTGCCGGGGCAGAGATTCGAGATGGCCCCCGTGGAAGGAGCGAACCGTGGACGAATTCGATGTGGTCATGCTCGGGCTGGGCACCGGGGGAGAGGACCTGGCGCTCCAGCTCCTGGACGGCGGACTGTCGGTGGCCGGCGTGGAGCCCCGTCTGGTGGGCGGGGAATGCCCCTTCTGGGCATGCATCCCCTCCAAGATGGCGATCCGGGCCTCCAACCTGGTGGCGGAGGCACGTCGCATCGAAGGCGTGGCCGGAAGTGCCACCGTCACCCCCGACTGGTCGCAGGTGGCCCGGCGCATACGGGAGGAGGCGGCGGGGGGATGGGACGACTCTGCAGCCGTGGACCGCTTCCAGTCGCGGGGCGGCCACCTCGTCCGGGGCTGGGGGCGTCTGGACGGGCCCGGCCGTGTGGTGGTGGGCGACCGCACCCTGGTGGCCCGCCGGGGTGTGGTGATCGCCACCGGCTCCCGCCCCGCCATCCCTCCCATCCCGGGCCTCGACGATGTCCCCTACTGGACCACCCACGAGGCCATCTCGGCGGGGGAGGCCCCCGAGTCGCTGGTGGTGCTGGGAGGGGGTCCGGTGGGATGTGAGCTGGCGCAGACCTTCGCCCGGTTCGGCACCGACGTGACCGTGGTCGAGGGCCGGCCTCGCCTACTCCCCAACGAGGAACCGGAGGCGTCCCGGCTTCTGGCCACGGCCCTCGAGTCGGAGGGCATCCGCCTCCGGCTCGGCAGCCGGGTGAGCGCGGCGGAGAGGGCAGAGCCCGGGATACGCCTCATGCTGGAGGACGGGTCCGACCTCGCCGCCCGCCAGGTGCTGGTGGCTACCGGGCGGGTCGTGGACACCTCCGAGCTGGGACTGGAGACGGCGGGAGTGGCGGCCGACTCCCCTTTCATACCCGTCGACGAGAGGATGCGGGCGGGGGAGGGCATCTGGGCCATGGGGGACGTGACCGGCAAGGCAATGTTCACCCATGTCGCGTATCGCCAGGGGGTGGTGATCGCGGCCGACCTCCTGGGCCGGGACGTCGCTCCTGTCGACTACGACGCCCTTCCCCGGGTCACCTTCACCGACCCGGAGGTGGGCGCGGTCGGCCTGACCGAGGAGCAGGCCCGGGGCCGGGGGATGGACGTGGCGGTGGCGACGAAGGAGGTCCCGGCCACCTTCCGGGGCTGGCTGCACGACACCGGGATGCAGGGCCTGGTGAAGCTGGTGATCGACGAGGGCGCCGGGACGCTGGTGGGGGGAACGGTGGCGGCCCCCGGCGGTGGGGAGATACTGGGGCTGGTCAGCCTGGCGGTTCACCAGGGCACGCCCATCGACGACCTCCGGGCAATGACGTATGCCTTCCCCACCTTCCACGGGGCGATCGGCGAGGCCCTGGGGGCCTACGCCCGCGGCTCGGGCACCGTCATCGACCCCGACTACGCCGTTCACGGATACCTGCCGGACTGACGCCTGGGGCGGGACTCACCAGATGAGCTCCGAGCACCCTTCGTGGGTGTCGGGCTCCACCTGGAGGGTGGCGTGGGCGATGGCGTACTCGGACTCGAGGAGCTGGCGGGCCTGGTCCAGCACCGCATGGGAGTCTGCCCCCGCCGGGGTCATCAGGTGCACCGATGCCACATTCATGCCGGAGGTGAGGGTCCACACGTGCAGGTCGTGGACGTCGTTTACCTGGGCGAGGGACGACAGGCGCCCATGCAGCTCGTCCAGGTCGAGGTCCTCGGGGGCGGCCTGCACCAGCACCCGCACCGCCCGCCTGCCCAGATGCCAGGCCCGGGGCAGGATGAACACCCCGATGGCGGCACCCACGATGGGGTCGGCGAAGGTCCAGCCGGTGAACCTGATGACGAGCGCCGCGACGATCACCCCCACCGACCCGGCCAGGTCGGCCAGGACCTCCAGGTAGGCGCCCTCCACGTTGATCGACTCCTGGGCGCCCCGGCGGAGTGCCCACCCGGCGACCAGGTTCACCACCAGGCCTCCGGTGGCCACCGCCAGCATGGGGCCGGACAGGATCTCGGGAGGGTCCTGGAGGCGGCGGTAGGCCTCCCACAGCACGTACCCCGCCACGGCGAACAGCAGCACGGCGTTGGCCAGGGCCGCCAGGATCTCCAGGCGGTACAGGCCGAAGGTGCGGTGGGTTGAGCGGCCGGCCTGGTCGGCCGCCACCATCGCCGCCAGGGCCATGCCCAGTCCCAGGGCGTCGGTGGCCATGTGCCCGGCATCCGACAGAAGGGCCAGCGAGCCCGTCAGCAGCCCACCCACCACCTCGGCCGCCATGAAGACGACGACCAGGATCAGGATCCACATCAGGCGTCGCCTGTATGGGGTTCCTGCCCGGGTTGGGGGTGGGTGAGGGTGGATGTGGCTCATGTCTCCCCGTGGCCGTGCCGTGCGGCCGCCACGCCGACGACCAGCTCAGCGTAGCGTCGATGCCCGGCGCCTCATGCGCTCAGGGGCCGGGTGCATGTCCGCTACCGTCCCCCGCCATGACGGCGACCATCCTGGATGGAAAGGCGGTGGCGGCACGGGTCAAGGAGGAGGTGGCCGCCGACGTGGCGGAGTTGCCCGCCCCGCCGGGTCTGGCCACGGTCCTGGTGGGCGACGACCCCGCCTCCCATTCCTATGTGCGGGGAAAGCGAAACGACGCCGCCCAGGTGGGCATCCGCTCGGTGCATCACGAGCTGGACGCCTCCGTCACCCAGGGGGACCTCCACGACCTGATCGATGAGCTCAACCGCGACGACGGGGTGGACGGGATCCTCGTGCAACTCCCGCTCCCCGGCGAGCTGGACGGGGAGACCGCGGTGGAGAGGATCGATCCCCGAAAGGACGTGGACGGGCTGCATCCCCACAACCTGGGCCGCCTCCTGTTGGACCGTCCCGGGCTGCGGCCCTGCACCCCCAGCGGGGTGATGCGGATCCTGGACCATTACGGGATAGACGTCGCCCGCCGCCGGGCTGTGGTGGTGGGAAGGTCCTTTCTGGTGGGCCGTCCCCTCGCCCTGATGCTGTCGGCGAGAGGCGTAGACGCCACCGTCACCCTGGCCCACTCCCGCACCTCCGATCTGGAGGAGCTGACCCGTTCGGCCGACATCCTGGTGGCGGCGGTGGGCGTCCCCGGGCTGATCGGGCCCGACCAGGTCAAACGCGGTGCCACCGTGATCGACGTGGGGATCAGCCGCGGAGAGGACGGCCGCCTGGTGGGAGATGTGAGATTCGACGAGACCGTCGGGGTGGCGGGAGCGGTGACTCCCGTCCCGGGCGGGGTCGGCCCCATGACCCGGGCGATGCTGCTCGTCAACACGGTCACCGCCGCCCGGGCCCGCCACGACGCCCCCTGACGGTCGGTTCAGGCCAGGAAGGTGGCCAGGTCGAAGCCGATCGCCACCGTGAGGAGCACCCACACCACCGCGATGAAGGCGGTGTAGCGCCAGCGCAGGCGATGGTCGGCCAGCCAGAACCGCCGCAGGCTGCTGTAGCCGAGGACGATGGCCAGCATCGACAGGGCGATGCTCACCGGGGCGGCCAGCACCCCCATGAAGCCCACGATGGGTGTGGCGATGGGCACCAGCAGGTAGGTGATCACACACCGGATCCCGGAGATGACGATGGAGCTGCGCAGCTTGTTACGGGCGTCGAAGACGGCCCCGGGGACCGGCTCGCCGTGGATGCGCAGCAGCCGCCGCATCCACTGGTCGGCAGGGGGACGGGAGACGACGGCGCTGGTCACGACACGGCATGCTAGAGGCCCCGGAGGACCAACCCGAACCGGGCGAGGACCGGCGCAGTTACCCTCTGAGGAGCCAAGCCAGTTCGAGGAGAGCTCATGCCCACCCCCATCACGAAAGGCGACAGCGGCCTCCAGGTCCCGGCCGATCCCATCGTCCCGTTCATCGAAGGTGACGGGATCGGACCCGACATCTGGGCGGCGGCCGTCCGCGTCTTCGACAGCGCCGTGGAGAAGGCCTACGGCGGGGAGCGGAGGATCGCCTGGAAGGAGGTCCTGGCCGGTGAGAAGGCCTACAACGAAGTGGGTTCCTGGCTGCCGGAGGAGACCGTGGACGCCTTTCGCACCTACCTGGTGGGGATCAAGGGCCCCCTCACCACCCCGGTGGGGGGCGGTATCCGGTCCCTCAACGTCGCCCTCCGCCAGACCCTCGACCTGTATGCCTGTGTTCGCCCCGTCCGCTGGTTCCAGGGAGTCCCTTCCCCGGTCAAGCGCCCGGAGGAGGTGGACATGGTCATCTTCCGGGAGAACACCGAGGACGTGTACGCCGGCAAGGAGCTGGAAGCCAACAGCGAAGGCGCCCGCAAGCTCCTCGACTTCCTCGACGCCGAGTTCGGATGGGACATCCGCCCCGACTCCGGCCTGGGAATCAAGCCGGTGTCCATCACCGGCTCCAAGCGCCTCATCCGGGCGGCCATCCGCTACGCCCTGGAGACGGGGCGGCGCTCGGTGACACTGGTCCACAAGGGCAACATCATGAAGTTCACCGAGGGCGCCTTCCGCACCTGGGGCTACGAGCTGGTCCGGGAGGAGTTCAGCGACGTGGCCGTCTCCTGGGAGGACTCGGGCGGCGAGCCGGGCGACAAGCTCCTGGTCCAGGACGTGATCGCCGACGCCATGCTGCAGCAGGTCCTCACCCGGCCCGGCAACTACGACGTGATCGCCACCATGAACCTCAACGGCGACTACATCTCCGATGCCCTCGCCGCCCAGGTGGGCGGGATCGGCATCGCCCCCGGCGGCAACATCAACTACGAATCCGGCTATGCCGTGTTCGAGGCCACCCACGGCACCGCCCCCAAGTACGCCGGCCAGGACAAGGTGAATCCCGGCTCCGTGATCCTCTCGGGGGACATGATGCTGCGCTACATGGGCTGGGACGAGGCGGCCGACCTGATACTCCGCGGCCTGGAGTCGACCATCGCCGAGAAGATCGTCACCTACGACTTCGCCCGGCTGACCGAAGGCGCCACCGAGGTCAAGACCTCCCAGTTCGCCACCGCCATCATCGAGCGAATGTAGTCTTGCGGGTCCTGCTCTCCTGGTCGGCGGGGAAGGACTCGGCCTGGGCGCTCCACGTCCTGTGGCAACGGCAGATCGAGGTGGTGTGTCTCCTCTCCACCATCGACGAGGCGACAGAGGAGGTCTCCATGCAGGGAGTGCCCCGTCGCCTCCTGCAGCGTCAGGCCGATGCCGTCGGGCTGGATGTCTGGCCGGTGACCCTCCCCTCCCCGTGCCCCAACGACGAGTACGAGCGGCGGATGGGGGAGGTCACGGCCCGGGCTGAGGCCGAGGGCATGACACACGTGGCTTTCGGGGACCTGTACCTGGAGGACATACGCGCCTACCGGGAGGAGATGATGGCCCCGACGCCCCTGGAGCCTCTCTTCCCGATCTGGTGCGGTGCGGGAGGAACCGCCGCCCTGGCCCAGGACATGCGGGAGGCGGGCGTGACGGCCATCGTCACGTGCGTCGATCCGGCCCGTCTCGATCCTTCCCACGCCGGCACCGACTGGGATCCCTCCCGGCTTCCCGCCGAGGTCGATCCCCTGGGAGAGAGGGGGGAGTTCCACACCTTCTGCACCGACGGACCCGCCTTCTCCCGTCCCGTCCCGGTCTCAGTGGGCGGCCGGCGGGAGCGCAACGGCTTCTGGTGGGCGGAGCTGGGAGACCCTCAGTAGCGGAAGACAGCCGCTACCTCTCCCGATCCAGGCATCTGGGCGGGGTCCACCATGTAGACGTCTCCCCGGTGTCGCCATGTCTCGGCCGCCGCCACGTCGTAGAGATCGGACTCTCCCTCCCCATCGTCGAGATGGACCTGGAGGGTGTCGCGATCCAGCCGCCCCCAGCGCTGTTGGTCGCGGGGCACGAACAGGACGTCGACCCGGCCCTGGGCGGCCCCCATCACCACGTCGTCCAGGGAGGTGGACGTGTTGGCGGCGCCGATCTGCTCGGCGGCCTCCTGCCGCCGGCGGGAGAAGACGTCGCTCACCAGCGGCCAGGCCCGGGCGTGGAGCTCGGCGGCCGGCAGCTCGTCGGGGTTCCCCTCCACGCCCTGGTCGAGGACGCTGAGGCCGGTGACCTGCCGGTAGAGGGGATGGAGGTACTCGACCCCGGCCAGCACCACCGGGGTCTGGGTGCCCACCACGGCTCGGGTGCCCCGGTCGACCTGGCGGAAGAACTCCCGTAGATCCTCCTCTGAGGACTCCTCTCCCAGGCCGTGTCCGTGGAATGCCAGGGCCCCTCCCGCCCGGGTGGTGTGGCTCTGGAGGGACGCCTCGGGCTGCTTGTACCAGAGGGCGTCCTTGAGGCTGTCGGGGACACCCGACAGCTCCACCTCGCTCACCTGCCAGCGGCTTCCCCGCAGGAGCCGGACATGGTTGTGGCTCAGAGCCAGGACGTAGAACTCACCGTCGGCGGCGAGGAAGGGAAGGAGGGGCTTGACGTGGAAACGGTCGCCCACCACGACCAGGCGCTCGAAGTCGATGGGGAGCCGGAATCGTTGCACCCCTTTGCGGTCCACGAACAGGGCCAGACCGTCCTCCTGGTTCTGCCAGTAGGTGTGGTCGTCGATCAGCTCCTCCACCGGCGCCAGCATGCTCTCTGCCTCCGGCCGCCGCATGCCCTTATCCTGCAGGCGCGTCGCCGCCTCCCGGTGAGCCTCCTTCAAGACCAGCGGGTTCCTCTGGGTCTCCGCCCCCTTCCGCACCATGGGGAGGTAGATGGAGACGAGAGGGGGGTCCTCCCGAGTGATCAGGCCGTCGACGACTTCTGTGGTGACGTAATCGATCATGTGCACATCCTTGTCGGCTTGCACCGAGACTATGGGGCTGGTCCCGCCCAACTGGTACTTTCCGTCACCCCGGCCGGGCGCCGGTAGGGGCTTTCAGCCACTTCATACGAGCGGCCGTCGGGGAAGGTGAAGGCTCGCCGGGGTGCCAGGGGTGGCCCTCGGGTTGGGTAGGCTGACCCGGAATGTACACCCACTTCCCGTTGTGGCTCGCCGCGGATGAGGGGGCGGCGGCCTCGACCGCGTCCCTGAGCGGCCACCAGGTCCTCGTCTTCCTCGTCCAGCTCACGCTGCTGGTGGGTGTCGCCCGCCTGGCAGGAACGCTCCTCAAGCGGCTGGGTCAGCCGCCGGTGGTGGGAGAGCTCCTGGCAGGGGTGATCCTGGGCCCGTCCCTGTTCGGCCTGGTGTGGCCTTCCGGCCACGAGTGGGTGTTCACGAGCGAGCCGGTGGTCAGCTCCGCCACCTTCGGCCTGGCCTGGCTGGGAGTGGTGTTCCTGCTGGTGGTGATGGGATACGAGACCGATCTGGGCATCATCGCTCGCTTCCGTGCCGTCTCCCTGGTCACGGCGACCGGCTCGCTCCTGGCTCCTCTGATCGTCACCGGGGTGCTCGGCTACGCCCTGGCCGACGAGTTCGCCGGCCCCCTCGACCCTCCTCGCTGGGTGTTCGCCGCCTTCTTTGCCCTCGCCCTGTCGGTGTCGGCGCTTCCCGTGGTCGGCAAGATCCTCTCCGACCTGGGTGTCCTGCGTCGCAACTTCGGCCAGATCACCCTGGCTGCCGCGATGGTGAAAGACGCCGTGGGATGGTTGGTGCTGGCCGTGCTCTCCGGTGTCGCCCTCGGGCAGGTCCAGGTGGGCCAGATCGCGGTGTCGTTCGGGGGCCTGGCGATCTTCGTGTTCTTCATGTTCACACTGGGCCGGTCGCTGCTCGATCGGGTTTTCCGGAAGATCCTCGCCCGGGGCACCGACATCGTGGCAGGCCTGTCGGTGGCGGTGATCGCCGGCCTGGTGGGAGGGGCAGTGACCCAGGCACTGCATGTGGAGGCGATCCTGGGGGCCTACCTGGTGGGTATTGCCCTGGCCCGCGTGCGGCATCAGCTCCCGGCGGTGCGGGAGCGTCTGGAGACCGTCACCGGGGCCTTCTTCGCGCCGGTCTTCTTCGCCTTCAGCGGGCTGCGGGTAGACGTCACCGCACTGGCCGATCTCCCCACCCTGGGCCTCGCCCTGCTGGCGATCGCGCTGGCAGTGACGGCGAACGTCAGCGGAACCATCGTCTCGGCCCGGCTGGTGGGAGTGGACGTCAGGGAGGGCACCGCCCTGGGGTCGGGACTGAGCGCCCTGGGGGTGATGGGCGTGGTGGTGGCGATCGTGGGACTCAACGAGGGCGTCATCGGGGACACCGCCTACACGATCCTCCTCCTGGCGGCGGTGGTGACCTCCCTTCTCGCTCCCATCCTCCTGAAGTGGGCGGTGGGCCGCTGGGAGCCGCCCACCGAGGAGGCCGATCGCCTGGAGCGGGAGTCCCTGGTCAGCACCTCGGAGATCCTGGGGGCGCACCGCATCCTGCTTCCCACCCGGGGCGGCCTCAACAGCGTGTACGCCGCCCGCCTGGTGTCGGCGGTGTTCCCGGACGCGGAGGTGACGGTGCTGACGGTCGAGGTCCCGAGGGGGAAAGGCCTGTTCCGGTTCTTCGGTCGCGCGCCCGAGGACGCCACCGATCCGAGCGACGTCATCGATGCTCTGGGAGACAGGCGCTCTCGCGTCGTCCAGAGGGTGTCCCACGACCCGGCCGACGCCATCCTGACCGAGAGCCGTCTCGGCTACGGGCTCCTGGTCGTCGGTGCCTCCCAGGAGGAGCGGATGCCGGTCATGGCCACGGTGGTGGAGAGGGTGCTTCGGGAGACCGGCATTCAGACCCTGGTAGTGCAGTTCCCGGACGGCTCCTCCGACCCGGTGCGCCTGCCCCGCAGCGTCATGGTTCCCGTCACCGCCACACGCTCCAGCCGGGCTGCCGAGGAGTTCGGCTATTCGGTGGCGAACGTGGCCGGCGGGAGGGCGGTGGCCCTGCATGTCGTCAACCGTCCCGACGGTGAGGGGGTGTTCCTGCCCAACCGGGGAGCGGACGAGGGGATGCGGGCGGCCGACGACCTGCTGGCGAGCAGCCGGGAGTTCGCCCAGCGCCTGGGAGTGCAGCTCGAGACCTCAGCCCGCCTGGCTCCCAACGCCGAACAGGAGATCCTCGACTATGCCCGCCGAGAGGACATCGACCTTCTGGTTCTGGGGACCGCCAGCCGCCCCATGACCAACCGGCCCTTCTTCGGGCACCGCATCAGCTACATCGCCGAGAACTCGCCCTACCCGCTGGTGATCGTGGCCCTGCCGTCCGTCCGGGGAACCGCCACCTGACGGCTGCGGGAGATCTGCCACCAGGCATACGCCGCCGAGACGATTCCCAGGCCGATCATGGGAAGGAGGGCGGGGGTCTCCAGAGCTACTGCGGTCCAGGAGGTTATGGCCGCCAGGAGCACGGCCGCCACCAGCGTGGCTTTGACCAGAAGTCGATACATCCCGTCCATTGCTTCCTTTCTGAGTCCTCCCATGTATCGACCGGGACATGGGGCTGTCTTTAGCCGCTCGTGGTCCCATTAGCCTCCATCCCATGAACTCACCCAAACGTGTTGCCGTCACCGGAGCAGCCGGACAGATCGGATACAGCCTCCTGTTCAGGATCGCGGCCGGGGAGATGCTGGGTAGGGACCAGCCGGTCGTGCTCCAGATGCTGGAGATACCGCCCGCCATGGAGGCCCTGGAGGGCGTGGCGATGGAATTGGACGACTGCGCCTTCCCCCTCCTGGAGGACATGGTCCTCAGCAGCGATGCCGAGGAGGCATTCGCCGGAGCCGACTACGCCCTCCTGGTGGGAGCCATGCCCCGCAAGGCGGACATGGAGCGAAGCGACCTCCTGGAGGCGAACGGAGGCATCTTCCAGCCCCAGGGACGGGCCCTGGCGTCGGCTGCCTCCCCCGACGTGCGGGTGCTGGTGGTGGGGAATCCCGCCAACACCAATGCCCTGATCACCCGCAGCAACGCCAAGGGCCTGGACCCGCGTCGGTTCACCGCCATGACCCGCCTCGATCACAACCGGGCGCTCACCCAGCTCGCCAAGAAGACGGGCACACCCGTGACCCGGATCCGCCACATGACCATCTGGGGGAACCACTCCTCCACCCAGTACCCCGACCTCTTCCACTGCGAGGTGGACGGGCGCAACGCCTACGAGTTGGTGGACGACCACGACTGGGTGGAGAGCACCTTCATCCCCACCGTGGCGGGCCGGGGAGCGGCCATCATCCGGGCGCGGGGCGCTTCCTCCGCTGCCTCCGCCGCCAACGCCGCCATCGACCACATGCGTGACTGGGTCCTGGGCACACCCGAGGGCGACTGGGTGTCGATGGCCGTCCCCTCCGACGGCTCCTACGGCGTCCCCGAGGGTCTGATGTCGTCGTTCCCCTGTGTCTGCCGGGACGGCGAGTGGGAGATCGTCCAGGGACTGGACATCGACGACTGGTCCCGGGAGCGCATCCAGGCGTCGGTGCGGGAGCTGGAATCAGAGCGCGAGACGGTGATGGATCTGGGTCTCGTCTGAGGGTCGGAAGCCGGAAGAGCTTGCAGTTGAGCCGCTTTGCGGCCAGAATCACATTTCTGTAGTTCGATCTCCAAGGAGGAGAGCCATGAACAAGTCTGAGCTTGTCGACGCCGTTGCCTCGGCCAC
>JBKHJQ010000190.1:0-5476 GCA_046538055.1 Actinomycetota bacterium | reverse complement strand
GCTCCCGACCCGCCCATGATGATGGTGGCACCGGAGGGCACCGACCGAACGGCATCCTCTGCCGTCACCAGCTCCATGGGGCTCTCCTCGGGCTCAAGGCATGTACCCCCCGCCGTTGGGACAGAGAGTCTGGCCGTGGTAGAGCGCCGCCGCATCCGACATGAGGAACACCACGCTGGCGGCCACCTCCTCCGGCTGAGCGAAGCGGCCGGCCGGGAGCTCCGCCAACCGCCGCCGGCCCACCTCCCCCTCCATCACGTCGGAGGCCATGTCGGTGATGGTGACTCCCGGCGCCACCGCGTTGACCCGGATCCCCCTGGGCCCCAGTTCCTTCGCCAGAGTCTTGGTCAGCCCCAGCACCCCCGCCTTGGCGGCGGCGTAGTGAGCCACACCCGGGAGCCCGATCTGGCCCAGCCGCGACGAGATCATCACCACCGAGCCGGAGCCCCGCTCCACCATGGACGGCGCCACCGCCCTCGTGCACAGGAAGGGCCCGGTCAGGTCCACGTCCACGACACGCCGCCACTCCTCCACCGGTATCTCCAGCACGGGCGACTCCGGCATGATCCCGGCGTTGTTGACCAGCCCATCGATCCGGCCCATCCGCTCCAGGGCGCCCTCCACCATCGCCGCCACCTGCTCCGGGTCGGACACGTCCGCCGCCCAGGCGTGGCCGCGCCGCCCCTCCTCCTCCACCCGGCGCACGGTGGCGGCCGCGCCCTCCTCGTTCTGGTGGTATCCCACCGCCACGTCCGCCCCGGCCCGGGCACATGCCACGGCTATGGCCGCTCCTATACCCCGGCTCGCTCCCGTCACCAGGACCGCCTTGCCCTCCAGAGCGGAGTCGAAGATGTTCACGCGCTTCATGGGTATACCCTAGATACGGCAACCGCTTGCCACCGGTGGGACGCTACCCGCTCCGGGGATGTCCCACAATCCCGCCCCCCGGGGGGGACGCCCCTTCGGGGAGAATCCCCCCCCAATCCGGACCGTACCCGACCGGGTTGGGAGGTAGGTTGGCCGCACGATGCCCGAGGCCGACTGGAGTCACCGCGCGTCCACCGGGCTGGGAACGATGATCACCCGGCCCCTCACCCGCAGCAGGTTCGGGGATCTGGCCCGGGTGTTCGGCGACCGGGGGACCCCCCGGAGATGCTTCTGCATGTACTGGAGGAGACCCGACGGCGGATTCGCCGATGAGAGGGACAACCGCCACCGGTTCCGGGACCGGGTGGAGATGGGGCCTCCTCCGGGCCTGGTGGGGTATGTGGAGGACCGTCCGGTGGGCTGGGTGCAGGTCGGCCCCCGCCGGGATTTCCCCACCCTCTACCGCTCCCGCCTCCTGAAGCCGGTCGACGCCGTGGAGCCTTGGGCGGTCACCTGCTTCGTGGTGGCCGTGGGCCACCGCCGCCGGGGGGTCGCCACCGCCCTGCTTGACGCAGCCATCGACTATGCCCGACTCGCTTCGGCGGAGGTGCTGGAGGCCTACCCGGTGGATGGCCACCGCTCCGGGAGCGGCGACTACTACACCGGAACATGGTCGATGTTCCGAGCGCGTGGCTTCCGGGAGGTGGCTCGGCGCAATGACACCCGACCCATCGTCCGCCTGGTGCTGTGAGCGGGACCGGTTCGAGGTCACAGGCGGGCCGCCCCCACCCCCGGGTTGAGACGGCCCTCCGGGTCCAGGGCACGCTTGATGCTGTCGGCGATCCGGCGGTGACCGGGCGGTAGTGATGCCCGCAGCCGGTCTCCCTTCGCGCGGCCGGCACCATGCTCGCCCGCCACCCGGCCTCCCGCCTCCTCCACGGCCGCGTAGACGGCTTCGTCGACGGTCCCCGGAACGGCGCCGCCCGGGTGGGCAGGGGCGACGTTGAGATGGAAGTCGTCCATCAGCACGTGCCCGAAGACGAACAGACGGTCCGGCTCCAGCCGGGCCGCGAGACGCTCCACGAGCTGCTCCAGCCGGGAGGAGGAGACCACCACATCGAACTTGTGGATCACTCCCTGAGTCGCCAGCGACTCGGTGATCCGGTCCCGGTACACCCACAGTTCCCGCCCGGTCACCGCCTGCGCCGGTGCTGGAAGCTCACCGGCGTGGCGCTCCTCCAGCTCGACCAGGACATACCAGGGAGACGGCCCCAGAGGCTCGCCCCGGCCCGTGTGCCGGGTCACCATCTCCATCTCGGCCCGACGGAACACCTCCGCTCCCATGAGGGGTGGGGCCGCGGCGAGGAACTCGAGGATCCGGGACAGGCGATCGAAGCCCGCCAGGACGACCAGTGTCGGCCCAGGCGGTGGACGGAGCTGGAGCCGGGCGGCGGTCACGACCCCCAGAGTGCCCTCCGAGCCCGCCAGCACACCCACCGGATCCAGGCCCGCCCCACCCCGATCGTCCAGGGTGCTCACCCGGGAGCCGTCGGCCAGGACCAGCTCCACCGCCGTGACCTGGCTGCGCATCCTGCCCCAGTGCCAGGCCAGCAGTCCTCCGGCGTTGGTGGCGAGGGCGCCGCCCACAGTGGCCGAATCGCGGGAGCCCATGTCCAGGCCGAACACGAGGTCCCGGCGGGAGGCGGACTCCTGGACAGCGGCGATGGTGGCCCCCGCCCCCGCCACCATCGAGCCGGTCCGGTCGGGTTCGCCCAGGTCATCGAGGTGCCCCAGATTGAGCAATGCTGCTCCCTCGGGTGCCATGGTGGCACCCACCAGGCCCGTGTTGCCGCCCTGGGGAACCACCGCGAACCCGTGCCGGGACGACGCCTCCAGGACCGCCATCACGCCGGCCACGTCGCGGGGGCGCAGGAGAGCCGCGGGCGCACCGCGGAACCGGCCGGTCCAGTCGACAGCGTACGCCTCGATCACATCCGGGTCGCCCACCACAGCCGGTCCCAGCTGGCGCTTCAGCTCCTTCAGCCATACGGGCGTGGGTCGGGAGGAGGGGGCGGTCATCTGACGGCTCACGCTAATGGGAGTGGACCGAGGGGCGTCTCGACCTCAGCCAGAGAGCGCGGCCGTGGCGCGGATCTCCTCGCGGGTGGCGGCATGGGCCTTCGGAAGACGGAGCTGGAACCGGGTCAGGCCGTCCGTACGCTGGTACTCCAGGCTTCCTCCCATGAGGCGCGCCAGATTGCGGGAGACCGCCAGTCCCACCCCTATCGACCCGGGCGCCACCCGGCGGGACCGGACGTAGGGCTGGAATATGCGCTCCTCGTCGCCCACCGGCACGCCCTCCCCGTCGTCGCTCACCGTCAGCAGCACCCATTCCCCCTCCTCCTCCAGCGTGACTGCCACATCCTGGCCCCCGTAGCGGATGGCGTTGGTGAGGAGGTTGCGCAGGATCTGTCGGCAACGGAGCGGGTCGGCCCGGATCGGCCCGTCCTCCCCCTCCACCCGGACGACCCTCTCGCCCATGACCGACGCCACCACCGCCCGTGCCTCCTCCAGGAGGGAGACCTCGGTCATCCGGATGGTGAGCGCGCCCATCTCCATGCGGGCAGCCACCAGCAGGTCCTCCACCAGATAGGCCAGCTCCCGGCTCTGGTCTGCCACCAGGCCCGCCAGCTCCTCCAGGGTGACCGGATCCATCTCCCGGGCGGACACCGCCAGCTCCTCGGCCAGCCCCACCACTCCCGTGAGCGGCGTCCGCAGCTCATGGGAGACGGAGGCGATCAGCTCGTCCTTGGAGAGAAGGAGTTGCTCGAGGCGCTGGTTGTCGTCCCGTCGCCTCCAGTAGGCACCGACGAGGCTGGCGGCCTGGACGAGGATCTCCACCTCCAGGGGCGACCACTCCCTCGGCCGGGTGAAGCTGGCCAGCACCATCGATCCCCGCCACTGCCCGTCCACGAAAATGGGAACCGACAGCTCGGATTGGATCCCGTCCTCGGCGTAGAGACGGCGCTCCTCGCCGTCCAGGTCCTCGGCCCTGATGTCGCACACCTGCCCGGCCAGGTGGGCGGCCAACACGGTAGGCAGGCTCCGATAGCTCCCCCCTTGCCAGTTGGCCCCCGGAGGAAGCGGCCGGGCGGTGGCCTCGGCCACGATCGCGAAGCTGGGCGGGTCGTCGTCATAGACGGTCACGTCCACACAGGCGTAGTCGGCGTCGGTGGCCTCCAGCAAGGCGTCCAGGGCGTCGTCCATGGCCGAGTCGGACGCGTCCTGCAGAAGGGCATTGGAGCAACGGGCCAGGGCCCGGTGGAGGTCCGACAGGGCGGTCTGGGTCTCCAGGGCGGAGTTGGCGGAGCGCACCATGGTCCCCACCAGGTAGTGGAGGATGGCCACGGTGGCTCCTGCCACGATCATCCAGTCGACGGCGGCGCCTACCTCCCGACCGGTGACGAGGCTGTAGGTGAACGCCCAGGATGTCACCCCCAGCGGCCATGCCCACGCCACCCACCGGCTGTCGTTGCGGGCGGCAGAGCTGGCAATGGCCGCCGCCAGCAGGACGCTGTAGGTGGTGTACTCGTCGTACCAGGCGAAGGGCAGCTCCACGACCTCGGACGCCACGGAGCCCGCGGCCGTGATGAGGCCCACCACCACGAGCAGGGGAAGGGCGGCGGGAACCCGGCTCCGGGACTCCCGGTACGCCCAGAGGGAGATGCCGAACGCCACCACCAGACGAGGCACCGAGAGATGGCTCACCCCCAGGACGGTGGCGGCGAACAGGTCGACGAGACCCAGAGTCATGGCGGCGACGGCCACCGCGAACGGGATGGCCCGCTGCATCTCCATAGCGAATCTGGGACGTGTCATCGAGAAGTGTCATCGGAATCCTGCCGAGAATGCTTGACCCCACGGTCCCCAGGGGATAGAACACAATCTGAAGGATGCCCCCTCGGGGTCACAGCAAAGGAGACCCGCGGGGAAAGGCCGCTGGATAGGGGTTCAGGTCCATCCCGACTCTGCCGATGCCTCTCTCGGACCGTGGGTCCTCCCCGATCACAGGTGTCAACCATGTCAAAGAGCAACCCCTCGCCACGTTCCCGGATCCGGGTCACGACCCGACTCCTGGGGGTGTTCCTCCTGGCTTTGCTCACCTCCGCCTGCACGATGCGAGGCCTGGTGGGACTGGACGTGGAGGCAGACGGCTCCGGTACGTTCTCGGTGACGATCGCCCTCGACGAGGAGCTGCGCACTCTCCTGGAGGAGGACTCCGAGGAGCCCATCGACTGGACCGATCCTTCCTCGTTCGAAGGTGAGGACTCCCCCGCCGACCTGGTGGACGAGTTCCCCGAAGGCGCCTCCATCTCTCCCTACACCGACGAGGACTTCGAGGGATTCACCGTCGACGTCGCCTTCTCCTCGCTGGAGGAGCTGGAGGAGATCCTGGCGGAGACCTCCACGGAAGGTGAGGCGGCCTTCCCTCTCAGAGTCACCGAGGACAACGGGCGCTTCGAGATCACGGCCACCGACGACCTCTTCGACGAGGCCGCTCCCAGCGGCGACGAGATGGACATGTTCTCTGACGCCATGCTCCAGGACC
>JBKHJQ010000189.1:0-5483 GCA_046538055.1 Actinomycetota bacterium | reverse complement strand
GTACGAGACCCTCCTCAACACCGATCTGAGGAAGGAGGCGGATCAGTTCGCGCGGTTCCTCACCTTGGTGGCCGAGCACAAACGCCGTATCGGCTTCGACGGCGCCCTCCTGATCGAGCCCAAGCCGGCCGAGCCCACCAAGCACCAGTACGACTACGACACCCAGTCCGTGCACGGCTTTCTGCAGCGCTACGACCTGGCAGACGAGTACAAGGTCAACATCGAGGGCAATCACGCCACCCTGGCCGGCCACAGCTTCCACCATGAGGTCGCCTACGCCGTCGCCAACGGCCTCTTCGGCTCCATCGACGCCAACCGGGGCGACTACCAGAACGGCTGGGACACCGACCAGTTCCCCAACTCCGTCGACGAGCTTGCCCTGGTCCTCTACGAGATCTTGCGGGGGGGCGGCTTCGACACCGGCGGGTTCAACTTCGACACCAAGCTGCGTCGCCAGTCGATGGCCCGCACCGATCTCTTCCACGGCCACATCGGCGGCATCGACACCCTGGCACGGGCCCTCCTGGTTGCGGCGGACCTGATCGAAGAGGAGACGTTGTCGGCGCCCCTGGCAGAGCGCTATGCCGGCTGGGAGGGACCGCTCGGCAGCCGGATCATGTCGGGCGACGAGAGCCTGGCCTCCCTGGAGGAGAAGGTGATGTCGGGGGAGGTCGATCCCCGGCCGGCGAGCGGGCACCAGGAGCTATTGGAGAACCGGGTCAACCGGGTGATCTGGTCCCGGGAGAGCTGATGGCGGCAGCCGGCTCCGCTCCATCCGCCGCTGCCGAGCTCGAGTGCCGCCTGGACCGGTTCCATGTCACGACCTCCGCCGAGTTCGGCCCCCGCATCCTGGGGTTCTGGAAGGAGGGAAGCCCGCCGCTCTTCGCCCGTCTCGGGCCCGAGGCGGTGATCGACACCGGAGCCGGACCCGTGCACCTGCGGGGTGGGCACCGGCTGTGGGCGTCACCCGAGATCCCGTCGCTCACCCACCTCCCCGACGACCGGCCCGTCCAGGCGACGTGTGAGGAGGGGGTGCTGCGCGTGGCGGCCCCCGCCGACGGGGCGGGGTTCGCCAAGGAGCTCCGGGTCCGGGCCGAGGACGGTGGTCTGACGGTGGAGCATCGCCTGAGGTGGACGGGCCCCGAGCCGGTGAGGGCGGGAGCGTGGGCCATCACCCAGCTGCCGCTGGGAGGCGCCGCCTTCCTACCACTGCCTACCGGCGGAAGCGGATACCAGGCGGATCGGAGCCTGGTGCTGTGGCCGTACACGGACCTCACCGATCCCCGCATCGCCTTCCGGCGGGAGGGGGTGGTGGTGCATGCCCGGGCCGGTGCTCCCCTCAAGCTGGGCGTGGGACCCTCTCCGGGGAGGATCGGGTACCTGCGGGAGGGGTGGCTGTTCATCAAGACGGCGGAGGCCGCCGCCGAGGAGGAGATGCCGGACAGGGGAGCGGTGGGCCAGGTGTACTGCGGGGAGGACTTCTGCGAGCTGGAGACCCTGGGCCCCCTCGCCACCCTGCTGCCCGGTTCGGAGACCGGCCATCGGGAGCGCTGGTGGGTGGAGAGATGCGAGGACGAGGAGGCGGCCCTCTGCCTGCTGGGAGCAGGGGGATGAGCTTCGTCATCGGCATCGACGTGTCCACCACCGCCACCAAGGCCCTGCTGATCGACGCCACCGGGTCCGTCAGGGCGGAGGCCACTTCCACCTACGACTACGAGACGCCCCGGCCCCTGTGGGTGGAGCAGGATCCCGGCTACTGGTGGCAGGGGGCGGTGGAGTCGATCCGGCGCGTCACCGACGGGGTGGAACCGGCGTCGGTGGAGGCGGTGGGACTCACCGGTCAGATGCACGGATCGGTGCTGCTGGACGTCTCCGGCGAGGTGGTCCGTCCCGCCATACTCTGGAACGACCAGCGCACCGAAGCCGAATGCGAGGAGATTCGAAACCGGGTCGGTCCCGAGAGGCTCATCCGGCTCACAGGAAACGACGCCCTCACGGGGTTCACCGCTCCCAAGCTGCTGTGGGTGGCCGCCCACGAGCCGGATGCCTGGGCCCGGGTCCGCCACGTGCTGCTGCCCAAGGACTACGTCCGCTGGCGCCTCACTGGCGAGTACGCCGTGGACGTAGCGGACGGGTCGGGGACCATCCTCTTCGACCTGGCAGAGCGCACCTGGTCGCCGGAGGTGCTGGAGGCCCTGGAGCTGGACCGGGACCTCTTCCCCCCCACGTTCGAGGGTCCCTCGGTGACGGGCCGGCTCACCGGGGAGGCGGCGGAGGCCACCGGGCTGGCGTCCGGCACGCCGGTGGTGGCGGGGGGCGGCGACCAGGCGGCCAACGCCGTCGGGGTGGGTGCCGTCGTCGAAGGGGTGGTGGCGCTGTCCTTGGGAACCTCGGGTGTGGTCTTCGCCACGACCGAGGGTCCCAAGGTGGAGGCGGAGGGAAAGGTCCACGCCTTCTGCCACGCCGTGCCGGGACGATGGCACATGATGGGCGTGATGCTGTCGGCGGCGGGGAGCTTGCGGTGGCTGCGCGACACCCTGGCCCCGGAGCGCTCCTTCCAGGAGCTGACCGAGGATGCCGCCCAGGTGCCGGCCGGTAGTGAGGGTCTGTTGTTCCTGCCGTACCTGACCGGGGAGCGCACGCCCCATCCCGACCCCCGCGCCCGGGGAGCCTTCGTGGGACTGACGGTGCGCCACGACCTCCGGCACCTGACCCGGGCCGTTCTGGAAGGGGTGGCGTTCGGGCTGCGGGACGGGCTCGACCTCATGGTGGGGGCGGGGGTGGAGTCCCCCGGGCAGATCCGTGCCTCGGGAGGAGGGATCCGCAGTCCGCTGTGGCGCCAGATCCTGGCGGACGCCCTGGAGACGGAGATCGTCACGGTCGGGACCGAGGAGGGTGCCGCCTACGGCGCCGGACTACTGGCGGCGGTGGGCGCGGGCCGGTTCCCCACCGTGGAGGAGGCGTGCCGGGACATCATCAGTGTCCATCCCTCGGCAGCGCCTTCGGAGGAAGCCGACCGCTACCGGGGTCTCCACGCCCGGTACCAGGAGCTCTACCCGGCCCTGGCCCCCACCTTCCACGCCCTCTAGGTTCTGGGCTAGCCCATGGAGGGCTCGGACATGGGGCGGAACGCCACCTCCAGGACGCGGTGGCTGCGGGGCCGGGTGAGGGCGTACATGACCGCCTCGGCCACCTCCTCGGGGCCCATCATGTGCTCCAGGGCGGGCATGTCCGGTGTGCGGCCCCGACCCATGGCGAAGTCGGTGGCCACGCCCCCCGGGGCGACGTTGGTGCAGCGGACCCCTGCTTCCCGCAGCTCGTGGTCGAGGGCCCGGATCAGCCCCACCTGGGCGAACTTGGAGGAGCAGTACACCGCCTCGTTGGGCAGGCCCCTCCGCCCCGCCTCGCTGGAGAGCATCACGAGGTCGGCAGACTCGCTTCCCAGCAGATGGGGAAGAGCGGCCCGGATGGCGTAGTGGGCGCCCCGGACGTTGGTGTCGAGTATCTCGTCGAGCTCCTCGATCGGCATGTCCAGGAAAGGCCCATAGGAGCCCACACCGGCATTGACCACCAGGATATCGAGGCCGCCGTGTCGCTCCACCGTGGCGGCCACCAGGCTCTCCAGGGCTTCCAGGTCCCGGACATCGGTGGGCATCGCCACTGCCTGGGAGATCCCCAGATCGTCACCGGATCGTGACGCCAGGCCCAGCCTGACCCCCCGCCCGTCCAGGGACCTGGCCACGGCGGCTCCAATGCCCCGGCTGGCACCGGTCACGAGCGCCACTTTCCCACTGAGGTCGTTCATCGCGATCTCCTTCTCCTCGTTAGCGCCGGAGGTCTTCCAGCTCGCTTTGGGTCACGTCCTGGGGCAGCTTCCCCATGATGATCATGGCCAGCACCTCATCCATGGTGACGTCCCGGCGGTGCACGGTCCCCACCTTCTGGCCCTGCAGCAGAACGCTGATCCGGTCCGCCATGTCGAAGACGTCGTGTATGTCATGGGAGATGAGGATGATCCCTATCCCCTCGTCCTTCAGCGTCCGGATCAGGTCCCGCACCTGCTCTGTCTCGGCGGGGCCGAGAGCGGCGGTGGGCTCGTCCATGATCAGGATGCGGGCGTTGAAGTGCACGGCCCGGGCGATTGCCACGGACTGGCGCTGCCCGCCCGACAACTGCGCCACCGGCGTCTTGAATGCGGCGAACTTGGGGTTGAGCCGGCTCATGACCCGGCGGGCGGCGTCCTCCATGGCCGAGTCGTCCAGGTTGCCCAGTGCGGTGGTGAGCTCCCTTCCCAGGAACATGTTGCCGGGGGCGTGGATGTTCTCGGCCAGGGCCAGGGTCTGGTAGATGGTCTCGATCCCCAGCGCCTTGGCGTCCCTGGGGTTCTCGATGCTCACCTTCTCCCCTCCGACCAAGATCTCGCCCGAGTCGGGCCGCTGCGCCCCCGACAGGGTCTTGACCAGAGTCGACTTGCCGGCGCCGTTGCCCCCCACGAGCGCGTGGATCTCCCCGGCCTGCAGGTCGAAGTCCACGTCCTCGACGGCATGGACGCCGCCGAACGACACATTCATGCGACGCATGTCCACGAGCGGGTTGGCTGCAGTCATCGGGAGGCTCGCTTCCTGTAGTAGACGTCCACTGCCACGGCCGCCACCAGCACCACCCCCACCACGATGTCCTGGAGCGGGGCGTCGACCCGCATCAGCACCATCCCGGACTGCAGGGACTGCATCACCAGGGCCCCAAGGACGGCGCCGGGTATCGTTCCCAGGCCACCGGAGAGGGAGGTGCCCCCGATGACCGCCGCGGCGATGACGTACAGCTCCTGGAGCGTCCCCAGCCCGCTGGTGGCGGCGTTGAGGCGGGCCACGGTCACGGCTGCCGCCACTCCCACCAGGATGCCCATGAGCATGAAGGTCTTCACCACGGTCCAGCGCGTGTTGATACCGCCCAGCTCGGCTGCCTCCGGGTTGCCGCCGATGGAGTACACATAGCGCCCGAACCGGCGCCGGTTGGCCACGAAGCTCATGACCAGCATGACGCCGAGGGCGATGAGAACCGGGTAGGAGATCCCCAGGGGTATCTGCAGGCCATCTTCCGGCCAGGCGATGCCTTGCTGCTCCGCCACCTGGCGGGCCACGTTCTCGGGCAGGTAGTAGCTGTTCATCACCCACACTGCCCCCAGCACGGCCAGGCTGCCCACCACGCCCATGCCGGCCAGGGCCCACTTGGGACGGAGCTGGAAGCCGAAGCGCTTGCGCTGCCGGCGGTCGTTGACGAGATACGCGAAGATCCCGGCACAGGCGAGGACGGCGATGATCCAGCTCCCCAATTCGCCCACCGACCCTTGCGAGCCTCCCCCCAGGAGACGGAATGTGGAGTCCATGGGGGCGACGGTCCGGCCGCTGGCCAGCGACCAGGCGACTCCCCGCCATACCAGCAGGCCGCCCAGGGTGACGATGAACGACGGCACGCCCACATAC
>JBKHJQ010000188.1:0-5515 GCA_046538055.1 Actinomycetota bacterium | reverse complement strand
GTCGCCATGCATCTCACCCCGAGGGCGTGCGGTCGGGGAGGATCCGTCCCCTTCCCACCAGTTCCGTGGCCACCGCCGCCGCCCGCGACCAGGCCCGGACCGACGGGGAGAGCCCCTCGTCCCGACCCCGCCCCATGAGGGGATCCAGCGCCTCGTCCAGGGGGAGCTTGCGGACCGCCACCGCCCGCCGCCGCACCCTGGTCCCGGCGGGCAACACCAGCTCCAGGTCGTCGGTGGCGTGGGGAAGATCGCCATCGGGACGCCACAGCGCCAACCATCCGTCCCGGGGCGGGTCCTCCTCGACGAAGGTTGCTTCCACGCCGACCAGCATCGGCGAGAGAATAGGGACGGGAGGGCGTGACCCGGGCCGGCACCCTGGCGCCCGGGACAGCGGGCCATTCGCCAGGCGGCGAGGCGCGGTCACCGACTCATGAGCTCCTCGGCCGTAGCCACCTCCCCGTCGCCGTTCAGGTCCTCACCCAGGAGCACCTCACGGCCCACCAGGACCCGGTCGGTGGTGCAGGCCGGAAGGGCAAGCGAGCCGATCAGAGTGTTGACGACCTCGGTGTCGAGATCCACCTCCCCGGGATCGTGGGCGACGGACACGACATAGCCGTCCCACTCTCGACGGATGTTGGGCGCGGGATGCCCGGTGTGCCGAGGGGCGCCGGGCGGCGGCGGTATGCCGGGCATCTCACGTATCCTCCCCGGATGGAGGGCCGCAAGACCCGGGGGTGGCTCGTCCCGCGTCTGGTGTCCGCTCTGGCGCCGGCATGGAAGCTGACCCCTCTGCCGGGCGAGCACGTCGCGGCCATCGCCGCAGGCTGGCTCCTCCAACGCGGGAGACCGCTGGATCTGCCGCGGTCGTGCGCTCCGGTGGGCGGCGTGCTGGTATTGGCGGGCATGGCCGTCGAGCTCGCTGCCGTGCGGGAACGTTCGGACCGCGATATCGACCGTCCCGGACACCTCACCGTGACCGGCCTTCACGGGCTGACCCGCAACCCCATGTACCTGGGATGGAGCCTCATCCACCTCGGCGCCGGCCTGGCCCTGCGGACATTGTGGATCCTGGCCACCTGGCCGGCCAGCCTCGCCCTCCTGCATCGGGCCGTTCTCCGGGAGGAAAGGGAGCTGGCCGAGCTGTTCGGTGCGGAGTACCTCGCCTATATGGCCAGGGTCCCTCGCTACGCGGGACTCCGGAGAAGGGACCCCGGGGGCGGCGGGGGTGCCCGTTCTTCTCCCTCCCGGCATCTCCGGGACCCGGGGCACGCGGCTAGGCCAGAGAGGTGATCGTCGGCAGCCCTCCCGCAGCCTCCTCCCATGTCTCGCCCCGATCCCTCGACACCCAGACCGATGAGCCGTGGCCGAGAAAGTAGCCGTCGGAGCGGGCCAGGACGCAATGCGTGTCCAGGTTGGAGTCGAAGGGCGGCAGGTCCCCGCAGGCGGCCAGGTCGCCGCCCCGAAGCGAGCCGCGATAGAGGCGGGAGGCCCCGCCCCGCGGTCCCCGGGAGGCGGACACCAGGACCGTCTCCTCCTCCAGGCCCACCGCCCGGCAGTAGGAATGCTCCAGGCCCTCGGTACGGAACTCGAAGCTCCCGCCGTCGAAGGCAACGGCCAGGCCCCGGGCGGTGGCGGCAGCCACCGCCCTCGGCTGATGAGGGTGGGCAGCAACCTGATGGACGTCGGAGTGGATGTCGACGAGGGGTGTGAAGCCTTCCCCGTCCCGGCGGAGGATCCCCCCGACGTGCACGTTCACATACAGGACACCGTCGGATCCCACCGCCAGCGATCGAACATCGGGGGGCCCACCCCACGGTGTGTGCCACGTGTCCCGCCCCGGGGCATCCGCCAAAGCCGGATCCTCGATCAGCTCCCCGTCCGAGAAGCGGAAGAGCCGGGCCGAATCGGCCCCCACCCATATCCGGTCGCCGGCCACGGCGACGCAGTTGAGCCGGGCTCCGGAAGGGGGAGACGCCACGGCCTGTCCGTTGCGGACCAGGCCCCCGTCGGTGGCCGCCCACCAGTCGCCGGTGTCGCCGGTCACGTGGGACACGCCGGTTCCCTCCAGGAGGTAGCGGCCTTCCAGGTCCAACACCCCGGCTGCGGTTCCGACGAGCAGATCCATCGATTTCGATGCTAGGGGGAGGGGCTCCGATTATGTTGCGGCTCCGATGCGGGTGGCGGCGCCGACGAGGAGCGGAATGGTGGTGGCGCTGGCTGCGGCCGTCCTCATGGCTTCGGCCCCGGCCACGGCCGGGGACGGCACGCGGTTCCCCTCCTATACGGGTGATGAGTTCAACGAACTGTTCACGACCGCCCCGCTGGAAGGCCTGGCGCCTCCCGGGCCGGCGCCGCACATCACGGGATCGGCCGACACGGACGAGCGCATCCGCGCCATCGCCGAACGGAGAGGGTATGTGCGTCGCCCCCTAGCGACCTCCCTCGTGTGGGTGGACGGCCACCGCCTCCAGCCGGCGGCGGCAGCCGCCTGGGAGGAGCTGCAGGCGGAAGCCGCCCGGGCCGGCCACCCGCTGCGTCTCCTGGCCGGGTATCGCAGCGTCGCCTCCCAGCGGTCGATCTTCCTCCACGGCCTGGACGGCTCCTCGGATGCCGCCATCGACAAGACCCTCCGGCGGGCGGCCCCGCCCGGCTACTCCAAGCACCACACCGGCTACGCCGTGGACATCAGCCAGTCCGGCTGGTCGGCCGTGTCCTTCGATCACTCGCCCGGGGGGAGATGGCTGGCGGCGGACGACTACCGCAACGCCAAGCGGTTCGGATTCATACCCAGCTATCCCCCCGACGCCTCCCGGCAGGGACCGGAACCCGAGCCGTGGGAGTGGACCTACGTCGGCGTCGACGTGGCCCGCTGCGGAGCCTTCCATCTCGGCTATCCCTCCGGGGAGGCCGCCGCCAACCCCACCGGCACGGTCTATGACCTGGAGACATGCGGGGATCTGGTCATCTCCCGGGGAGCGGTGGCCTATTACCTGGCCGCCACCATGGGGCTGGAAGGGGGAGGCGACGCCTTCTCCGATGATGACGGGACCGTCTACGAGGAGGCGGTGGACGCCATCGCCGCCGCCGGGCTGACCTCCGGCTGCGATCCGCCCGCCCGTGACCGCTTCTGCCCCCGGGAATCGATCACCCGGGGCGAGATGGCGGCGTTGCTCAACCGGGCCCTCGACCTCCCTCCGGCAGGCGGGGACCTCTTCTCCGACGATGCCGGCTCGCCTCTGGAGGAGGCGATCGAACGGGCGGCCGCGGCCGGGGTGATCACCAGCTGCAACCCGCCGGCCGGGGACCGGTTCTGCCCGGACGAACCGGTGGTGCGATTCGACCTACTCGCCTTCCTCGCCCGCGGTTTCACGCTCCCGCCCCGGCCCGGGGACCACGAGGGAGCCTTCATGGACGACGACGGGTCGGTGTTCGAAGCCGACATCGAGTGGCTGGCACGAACCGGCATCACCCGGGGATGCAACCCGCCTCTGGAGGACCGGTTCTGCCCGGACGGCGCCGTGACCCGGGGAGAGATGGCCGCGTTCCTCGCCCGGGCCCTGGAGCTGGAAGACGGCCCGGCGGGGACGTTCACGGATACCGGCGGCTCCGTGCACGCCGGGGAGATCGCCGCCCTGGCCGAGGCCGGCATCACCGCCGGCTGCAACCCGCCGGAGGGTGACCGGTTCTGTCCGGGAGAGGTGGTCACCCGGGCCCAGATAGCCGCCTTCCTCGTTCGGGCGCTGGAGCTGGGAGCGAGCGGAGGTGCCTTCTCCGACACCGACGGCCACCTGTTCGAGACCGAGATCTCGGCCCTGGCGGAAGCGGGCGTGACCCGGGGATGCAACCCTCCCGTCGGCGACCGCTTCTGCCCGGACGAGAGCGTGACCAGGGCCCAGCTCGCCGCCTTGCTCCGCCGCGGCTTCGACGCGGGAAGCTGAGGGGAGCAGCCGGTCCGGCTCAGCCCCTGACTCTCTCCATCGACTTGGTGACGGCGTCGCCGGCCCGGTCCGCGGCCTTGCGGGTCATCCAGAACACGGAAGGGCGGCCTCCCTGGGAGAGGGCCGTCATGATCAGACCACCCAGGATGGAACCGCTCTTGAGGGTGTGGATCAGCTGGCGGCGGCGCTCCTCGGGGTCGGATATCGCCCAGAAACGGTGCGCGGCGAGGGTGTTGGGCACGAGGACGGCGGCCAGGGCGGTGGCAGCCAGCCTGGGAAGCCAGCCCGCCGCCAGCATGAGCCCGCCGCCCAGCTGGACGGCGCCGTTGATCCGGGCCAGGTCCACCGGGTCGGAGGGCAACCCCGCTTTCGCCGCCAGCGACGCTTCGATCTCTCCCACGGGATGTGCCTTCGCCTTGGGGTTCTGGAGAGCTTCCAGCCCGCCCACTATGAAGAACCCGGCCAGCAACGTGCGTGCGATGGTGCGTGCGTTCATGCCCCTATTCCTACCCGATTGCACGCCGCTGTACCGAACTCCGCCGTGTGATCGTCTGCATCCCGGCTAGGCGACACCCCCCTGGCATCGGGTCGGGCATCATGATTCGGGAGGCGGAGAATCGCCGTCCAGGTCGTAGTGGAGCTGGATCCGGTGTGTGCCGTCGGGATCGGCTCCGATGTGGGCATGGCCTGAGATGCCATCCAGTTCCCCGGTCCCGGAGCCGGGCACGATCGTCCACTGCCCGGCCGGCTCTCCGCTGCTGTCGAGGACACCCATGTGCAGCAGCACGAAGGTCCCCACTCGTTCCCCCAGCCGACCCACGATCCTCTCCATGGCCACGTAGCCCGCTCCTCCCGGGGAGCGCGCCGCCAGCATCTCGGTGATGCTGATCGCCTCCAGGTCACCGGTGAACCGCTTGGTGAAGGCGTTGTGGGACAGGTCGACTCCCACGACCGAGGGAACCTCGTCGGCGGTGGGGATCTGGCGATGCTCGGACAGCTCGAAGGTGGCGTGGGCCTCCACCGGCGCGAGGGTATCAGTCGGCTGATCATCGCTGGAGCCCGACCGGGGTCGCCTCGTTAGCCTGGGTGCAATGCGGGCTGCCGTGTACCACGACCGAGGACGGGTGGACATCCAGCAGATGCCCGAGCCCCGTCCCGGGCCGAACGAGGTCCTGTTGCAGGTGGGGACCGTGGGCGTGTGCGGGACGGATGCCTCCGAGTACGCCCACGGGCCTTCCATGTTCCCCATCCACACCCGCCATCCCGTCACCGGCCACGTCGGCCCTCTGATCCCGGGTCACGAGTTCTCCGGGACGGTGGTGGAGGTGGGCGCCGAGGTGACGGGTCTCGAAGTCGGTGACCTGGTCGCCTCGGGAGCGGGCATCAGCTGTGGCGAGTGCCCCCAGTGCCGGGCCGGGGCCACCAACGTCTGCCGCCGCTACGCCACCGTGGGGCTGAATCGCCACGGCGCCCTGGCCGAGTACGTCACCACACCCGCCGACATCTGCGTGGAGGTTGCCTCACTGGGGCTGAGCGCCGGCGACGAATTCGGTATCCACGCCTCCATCGTGCACAAC